>JBPCUG010000673.1:0-6826 GCA_051011275.1 Cyclobacteriaceae bacterium
GTATTGGCACGATCAAATACATATTCCAATCTAAACTCTTCATCAACTGCTCCACCTTCTGCAGTCATAGGGTGGTTGCGATGAAAGGCGGTGGCTAGTTTTTGGTCTTGGGTAGCTTCTGGGATCAAATCACCTGCTAGCTGTAGGGTGATAAATTGGTTGTAAGGCATGTTTTCCTTAAAGGCATTGATCACCCAGTCGCGCCAGGGCCACATTAATCGCCAGCCATCAGCATGCAGCCCATGAGAATCAGCATAGCGGGCAACATCCATCCATTCCATTGCCATGCGCTCGGCATAGGCATCAGTGGTCAATAAACGATCCACCACTTTTTCATATGCATTCGATGAATTGTCATTCAAGAAAGCATCGATCTCTTCAATAGTTGGTGGTAGTCCCGTAAGATCCATGGTTACGCGGCGTAACAAACGCTCCTTATCTGCTTCCGGCTCGGGTGCCATCTTTAGTTTTTCAAGATTGGTCAGGGTAAAATTGTCTATAGGGTTTTTAGTCCATTCGCTTTTAGCTACTTCCGGCAAAGTTGGCTTTTCAGGTGGGATAAAAGACCAATGTGGTTTCCATTCCGCGCCTTGTTCAATCCACTTTCCGATAAGTGCGATCTCATATTCGTTGAGGCTGAGGTTGGATTCGGGAGGAGGCATCATCTCTTCGCGATCTGAGCTATTGACGCGTTCCCAGATATGACTGCGATCCAGGTTTCCTGGTACAATAGCTCTTCCCCCGGAGCTTAATTTGGTATTAAATGCGCCATCTTCAATGTCCAGCCTTAAGTCGCTTTCACGTTTGTTTTCGTCAGGTCCATGACAGGCATAACAGCGATCGGAAAGGAGCGGTTTGATATGATAGTTGAAGTCTACCTCTTCCGGAAGTAATTCGGCTATTTCAGGAGGAGGTTCAAATTTGCTCTGACAGCAGGTCAGGAACGCACCTGTGATTAGAGCCAACAAGGATAAGGCGCACCAATGCTTGAAATACGAGACTGTTCGTTTAATGCTTCCCATTAATATCCTAGTTTGTCCATTGAAGAAACCAAAAAATGCCTTCAATATCAAGTGAAGAAGGTAGTTGTTGGTACTAAATGACCGTTTCCTAAAAGGAAGAGCGGTGTTCAGTCGACTGTGGACCATTGACTATTTACTTAATAGCTAACTCCTCATTGGTTTTGAGTGAAGTAAGATAGCTTACCAAATTAACCAAATCCTGCTGGCTCATAGCCAAATGCAAACCCTCGGGCATCAATGATTGGTCTAATGCTTCCATTTTCTCAACTTGGCCCCTGCTAATTTCCTTGGTTGTTCCACCCATCATTCTTAAGGTGATAGCCTCTTCGGTTTCAGAGGAAATGAATCCTGTTGCACTCGACCCATCTTCAAGTTGTACTGTAAAGCCCTCATACCCAAAGTTGATTCCTGCCGAAGGATGCAAAATGGAACCATAAATAGCTTCCTTGGCCAGTTTGCTTCCAATTTCAGTCAGGCTTGGACCATAGTTTGTGCCTTCACCTTGAACCTGATGACAATTATTACAGTATTGGTTAAATATTTCGGCACCTTTTTCAAGGTCACCATTTAGTTGTACCAATTCAGCGATAGGAGCGAGCTCTATATCAGAGGCTCCTGAAGAAGTGCTTAGCAATTCGGTTATTTGTCTTCTTATATCTCCATTAAAGGCACCCAAAAGCAAAACTGCCGCCGGTTTTTTTATCACTTCTGGAATAGTACCGTCCTTTACCTGGGCAAAAATCCTATGCTGCCCTCCCCAGGTTTTACTTAGAGATTCCAGAGCTGCTTTTTGCATCATTGCATCTTGGCTGGGAAGTAAGGATTCCAAATAATCATGTGACTCTTTAGACTGATTGGATCCGACAGCTAAAAGTAGCTTCTTCTTTGTTTGGCTGTCACCTTGCTCGATGGCTTCTTTTACTATATCTAATCCATTCAATTCTATCACCAAATTGGTTGCTTCCTGGGCGAGATCGGGGTCGTTTCCTGACTTGCCCATATCAAGTAATGCTTCACTTTGATTGGTAAGTCGCTGGTTACGAACAATGGCTAGAAATTCCGGTGTGCCCTTCAAAGAAGGTAGAACCGATTGTAGGACGTTTTTGACCTTCCCGGAATTTTGAACATATTCCTGACTCATTTGACCTAGTGCGTAAGCGTTGATCTCACTTTTTAAGGGGTGATCAAGATTCAGTAGATTGGCCATTACCGGGTCAGCAGTCTTACTAGAATGAAAGTCGTAAGCCCTAAAATATCTTTTAAGGTCGGCATCGGTTGTAGTAGGGTCGGCGATCAATTTTGCAAGTAAACTTTGAGCTGCCTTGCCTCTCACTCTCCAAACAATATCTCTACCAGCAGGTGTATTCCATTCAATTCCCATTTTATCTAGCCACGCACTCAAAAAGGCGTCCGGGTTTGCGGCTGAGGCGATCCCCAAAGCTTCCAAATACCATCTGTCTTCTCCATCGTATTGGGAAGCCAGTGTGGCCCACAGATCGGCTGCAATTTCATGATCCAAATAACGAAGGGCTATAGCTACTTCCCTCCGTACCTGTGCGTTCTTGTCTTGAGCTAACTGTGACAGGTAATCTGATAGATTGGCTCGATCGACTTGTCTGGCTAGCCTAAGTCCAGTAACTCTAATATTCGGATCATTGTCCGTTAAGGCCTCTCCAATATAGTAAGCTTCTTTCCCTGGGATCTTGCCCAATAACCAAATGGCTTGTGCTCGTTGATATGAATTAGGTTCTTGCCACAGTTTCTCAAGGGCCGGTATGGCTTCTTCTTTAAGACCGTTGAGGTACTGCCAAGCCAAAAACCTGGTAGAGAGGTTAGGGTTAGTCAACGCTGTTGCCGCATCCTCAGCTGTTGAAAGATTGAGTTTTGACGTTTGGTATTTCAGTCCAGGGGGCGCTACCCGATAAATACGGCCTCTTCCAGGGTCACCCATTTTATGGCCGCCTACACCCGGGTCATACCAGTCGGAAACCAATAATGATCCGTCGGGCGCAGCACAAACATCAGAAGGCCGGAACCAATTATCTTTTCCTTTGACTAGATTTACAATACTTGCCTTGTATCCGGCACCATTAGGTTGAGTAGGATAGCTGCGAACCACGTTGTGGCCTGCTTCGCAGTGGATCATCTGATTTTGAAAGATGGCAGGCAATAATTCTCCCTCATAAAAAGCCATTCCACAGGGTGAACCTGATCCGGTTTGCAACAGATTAGGTACTACTCCTGGGTCATTAAGATGCCAATGCCTCTTAGGGATTTCTTCATGCATCCCGATGCGCTTAGCCCTCCATCCAGCACCGGTCATTTCATCGCTGAAGCCGTAGTTGCCATATTCCATTACATAATTGATCCTTACCCCGCGATTGCCATCGTCATCGTTGTCCGATTGCCATACATTACCGTAAGAATCCACTGCGAGTTCATAGTTGTTCCTGAAATTGTGACCGAGCACTTCCACATCGCTACCATCAAGGTTACAACGGAAGGCCATTCCCATCCGGTAAGGATTACCATCTGCAATAATAGGCCGACCTTGTTGGTCGAGAACCAGTGTGCTGTCTGGCCGCAGCAATTGATATCCCTCATTACCGAAATTAAAATACAATTTTCCATCTGGGCCAAAGGTCATGGCATGGGCACCATGGTCATGTTGCACGCCTTTGATGCCGGTGAATAACACTTCTTTTTTGTCAGCTTTCCCATCTTGATCTTCATCGGTAAAAACAAAAATATTTGGGCTACAGGACACAATAGCTTTGTTGCCCATCACCCAGATACCTAGAGCCGAGTTGATCTCTGGGCCCTGATAGAAAACGGTGCTTTTATCTGCTTTTCCATCGCCGTCTTCATCTTCCAATATTAGAATGCGGTCACCTTCTTCTCTATGATCGTAGTCCGGATTTAGATTGGTGCGGTAGTTGTAGGCTTCGCAAACCCATACCCTACCTTTTTCATCAACATCAATATTAGTGGGGTTGACCATCATCGGTTCCGAGGCAAACAAGCCGACTGCTAATCCTTCTGCTACTTCCATTCCTAAATGAGCATTTTCAGGTAAGCGTCGGTCTGCTTCGCTTAGCTGGTCGAAGTCAATGGTAGGTGCCTCTTGCTTTTGACAGGATATCAAAAGTAAAAATGAAAATAGTAAAAGGGTGGTAATTGATTTCATTGTTGAACTATCATTTTAAAATTTAAGTTACAAATAATTCATTTATCCACTAAAACTTTTACTCTCACCTTTACTAAAGTAAGGCAGATCAAAGCTTTCACCAGGCGAAGTCGTTGGATCTAGGTTTTTAAGACCTTAAGTACTTGTTCGGAAGTAAAGGGCATGTGGCGAAGCCTCTTACCAGTAAGGGAGGCAAAGGCGTTGGCAACTGCCCCACCAACAGCAGGTAATCCGGCTTCTCCGATACCAGCGGGCGGCTCAGATGAGGCAATGATCTTGATATTAACGGTTTCCGGCGTATCAGCCATACGAAGAATACTATAATCGTGATAGTTGGACTGTTCAACAGTACCACTTCTAAAAGAGATCCGCTCTGTAAGTACACTGCCAAGTCCCATGAGCAGATTGCCTTCCATTTGTGCTTTCGCATTGTCAGGCTGCACCACCACCCCTGCATCCAGGGCGGCCCAAATATGATGGACTTTGATCTTACCGGTTGATTCATTCAGCGAGATCTCGCAAACTGCGGCTGATAGTGAACCGCTTCTTTCGGCAAAGGCCAAACCTCTGGCATGACCATCGTTTAATGGTGCGCCCCAATTAGCCATCTCGGCTGTAGTCTCCAAAACTTTGAGTGCTCTGGGTGCATCTTGCATTAGCTGCTTGCGATAAAGGAGTGGATTGATATTTTGGTCGGCAGCAATCTCATCGATGAAGGCTTCGATGGCAAACTTGTTTGGTCCATGGCCAACTGATCTCCAATATTGAGTGCGAATACCATGATCGATCTCCTGGACCTGGATCTTTTGATTAGCGATACTGTAAAAAGGTATATTGGCACCTGAAGCTAAAAGTCGGCCTCCAGGCCCAATAATCTGATGTTGCCAGCCCGTTATGGACCCTTTTTCGTCAACGCTTGCTTGCATACGCTGCAACGACATCGGTCGGAAAGCGCCATATTGCAGATCGTCTTCCCTGGTCCAGATCAACTTTACCGGGGATGTCATTTCTTTGGCCAGCAGAGCCGCCTCTCTTACATAGTCCGCCATAGAACGCCGGCCGAAACCTCCGCCCAAATAGTAGGGATGCAGGGTGATTTTTGAAATATCCAAACCTAACACGTCGGCTACTTCTGCCTTGGCGCGATCCGGCCCTTGTGTGCCCACCCAGACTTCTGCGCTAGTCCTGTCGGCTGCTACTGATACCACGGCATTCAAGGGTTCCATTTGAGCATGGTAGACATACTCATTTGTATAATTGTAGCTGTATTTCTTAGCTGCCGATTGAAACGCCTGATCTACATTTCCGTTATTTGTGATCTCCTGTCCGGAGCTGCCCTGGTCTGCAATCTTGGCATAATCAGTGAAAGCAGTATCACTATTGTGAGTAGCAGCTTTACTGTCATTGCTCCAATTGATTTGCAATTTCTTTTTGGCATCTAGTACGATAGGCATGGATTCCGCGATGACCCCAATTCCATGATCTAGAGGTACAATTTTTAAAACCCCTGAGATAGACCTGATCTCATCTTCATTTGCTAAAGTGGGCTTTGACCCATGAACCGGAGATCGGGTGATCACCCCATAGACCATATCGGGCAACTGCACATCAATGGCAAATTGGGCGCTGCCATCTATCTTCTCAGGAATGTCAAATCTCGGTAAATATTTGCCAATCAGTCTAAACTTCGAAGGATCCTTTAGTTGTTCCAAAGGAATTTCGGGTAGATCATTCGGTACCTCGGCTGTGCTGGCGATTTCTGCGTACGCTATCTGTCGGTTGCTAGTTACATGCTTGACCAGACCAGGCTCAGTGATAAGTTCGTTAATAGGAACCTCCCATTGCTTAGCTGCTTTCCAAAGCAATACATATCGGACTTGGGCCCCGGCTTGGCGTAATTGGTTGTAATATCCTCTTACCGTTCGGCTGCCTACAGTAAGCATGCTTTTTGACCCTCCCGGTCTCCAACCTAATCCATAGATGTCAGGATCCATAGGAGAGTTTTCAACAGTAACTCTCGACCAATCAGCATCCATTTCCTCCGCGATGAGCACTGCCAGAGCCGACATTGATCCTTGGCCCATTTCTGACGCAGGATTGAAAATAGTGACTTGTCCATCCGTATCTAAATGTACCCAGGCACTAATGGCAAGTTTTTCTGCATCAGGCTTATTTCCTAATGGAAGCCGAGGCCAAACCGCTCCGGCAGCAACCACAAATGTAAGCCCACCGGCTCCGGCCAAGAACTTGCGCCTGGAGATGGAATTGTCGGAATTTTTACTTTTAGTTTCCATAACTAGCTTTCTCGGCTGGCCCGTTCGATGGCTTTAACTATACGATGGTAGGTGGCACAACGGCATAGTACGCTATTCATATAGTTGACTATCTCCTCTCTTGAAGGGTTTTCAACATCAGCCAGCAAAGCTGCGGCCTGCATGATCTGGCCAGACTGGCAGTAACCGCATTGAGGTACTTGCTCTTCGATCCAGGCTTTTTGCAAAGGATGGGAGTGATCTTCGGACAGGCCTTCAATAGTGGTGACTTCGTCTTCACCAACTCTGCCCACTGGAAACATACAAGCACGGATAGGTCTACCATCAAGATGTACGGTACAAGC
>JBPCUG010000674.1:0-4315 GCA_051011275.1 Cyclobacteriaceae bacterium
GTAGTACTGCACCGGGTTCGGTAGAAGAGGGGGCTGACACTGTTGTATGGCTATCCACTGCGGCAGCTATCCCATCGGGAAAATTTTTTAGGGACCGGAAAGAAATTGACTGGTAACTGACCACGGGAAACGCCAGTCCGAGCGAGGTTTTTCGATGGAGACCCTGCGTGTTTTAGAGTTAGCAGCTGGTGACGCGCGCTAAAAGTTCGCTTTTGTAAATGAAAAAATAGGATCGAGAAAAGTCATGCTATTACCTATTAACTGCGAGCAGCTATCCCGATAATTTGCTAACTTCCGATTTATTGACAAATTACCAAACCCTATGCCCACGATCCTATGGCTAGAAAGTAAAGGACCATATACGGCTAAAATACTGGCACACAATCCATGAAGAAATTTTTTAGAATATTACTTTACATCATTGCAGGTCTGGTGCTCATTTTGGGCGTGACCTATTTGGTCTACTACATAAAATGGAACCTAGCTTCCAGTAAAACGCTTGCTTTACAAGGTGAAGAGGCACCTACCCTCACCCTGAATGGGTACGCATTCAGAGACCTGAATAAAAATGGGCTGCTCGATCCCTATGAGAATAGCCGGGAGCCGATTGAAATTAGGATCACCGATCTCATCTCACAAATGACAGTCGAGGAAAAAGCTGGCCTTATGTTCATTCATATGGCCCTTATGGAGGACGATGGCTCACTTTTAGAAATTCCTTCCCTGAGCAATCCCTTTTCATTGATGTTGGAGACCGCTTCTAAGCAGATTCTAGTGAAGAAGATGAACCACTTCAATATCATGCAGATCTCAGGGGCACAGGAGGGTTTGAAGTGGCATAACACCCTGCAGAAAATGGCCGAGCGCACACGATTGGGAATCCCGATTACCATTGCTAGCGATCCCCGGCACGGCAAAGGATTTGCCATCGGCACTGCAGTGGGAACCCGATTTTTTTCCCGCTGGCCTTCCCAACTTGGATTTGGCGCCATCGGCGATACCTCCCTGGTACAGGAATTCGCAGACATCGCTCGTCAGGAGTATTTGGCCCTCGGCATACGCGTGGCCCTTCATCCGATGGCCGATTTGGGAACGGAACCTCGCTGGGCCCGTATAAATGGCACTTTTGGTGAGGATGCCGAGCTGGTAGCGCAACTGACTAAAGCCTATGTGCTGGGGTTTCAAGGTGACAGCCTCAGTGCTTCAAGTGTGGCCTGTATGACTAAACATTTTTCCGGTGGCGGGCCACAAAAGGACGGTTGGGATGCTCACTTCGCTTCTGGAAAAGGACAAGCCTATCCAGGTAAGAATTTTGATTATCACCTGATCCCGTTTACAAAGGGTGCCCTACCTGCTGGCACCTCTCAGATCATGCCCTATTACGGCATCCCCAATGACCAGACCAGCGAAAATGTAGGTTTTGCCTTCAATAAAGATATCATAACCGGCCTGCTACGAGATTCGCTAGCGTTCGAAGGAATTATCTGTACAGATTGGGCGCTGGTGACGGATCTGTTTATTAAAGAAGCTTCAGCCTGGGGTGTTGAGCACCTAACGGAGAAAGAACGTGTGGCCAAAATTATCGACGCGGGGTGTGATATGTTTGGTGGTGAGTCACGACCTGAACTGGTCGTCCAACTAGTAGAGGATGGAACGATAACGGAGGACCGGATCGATGAATCGATCAGGAGGATCCTGAAAGAGAAATTCCGCATGGGTCTGTTTGACGATCCGTACCTGAATGAGGCCGACCTGCGGATATTCCAAAACGAAACCAACCGTGAGAAAGGAAGAGCGGCCCAAAGAAGATCAATGGTACTATTGAAAAATGAGAACCAGACATTACCCCTTTCCAGAGAAACCAAGGTATATGTCCAAGGGATGCAAGAAGACCTCTCTATTGATTTTGGAACACTGGTGTCCGATCCGGAAGAGGCTGAATTCATAGTATTAAAACTCGAGACCCCCACATCGCCTGGTCCTGGTAAGGATATCATGGAAAAGTTATTTCCACAGGGAAGACTGGATTTCCCCCAAGAAGAAAAGGCAGAATTGCTCGAGCTGATCAACTCTAAACCAACCATCACCATCATGAGCCTGGGACGGCCACCGGTGATCCCGGATATCGATGCTGCCAGCAAGGCGGTGATCGCTGATTTTGAAAACGAAGACGAGATCATCCTTGAGTTGATCTATGGCAAATTCAAACCTTCCGGAAAGCTTCCCATTGAGATCCCTTCCTCTATAGAAGCGGTGGAAAACCAATTTGAAGATGTGCCCTACGACAGCAAAGATCCACTATATCCCTTCGGGTTTGGGCTTTCATATAAATAATCGGTTTAAAATAATGTCCTAGCGGGGTCTTCGATAGAAACCCGCGCATTGAGTGCACCCGACCCATGATTGTCTACCCGAAGCATCGGGGCCTTCTGCAGGAGACCCGGATGGGACAGTGACCTTATTTAAGTCTCGAGTATTGCTTCCGCATCTATTGTTATGTCTACAAGGTCCCCTACTACCACTCCTTGGTTGTCCAATGGTGCGTTCCAACTTACACCAAAATCATGGCGATTAATAGTGGTTTTGGCCAGAAATCCAGCCCGGGTCTTAGGACCCTTGTCTTCCCCATCCTCCCACCAGGGTGTCGGCCATTGTCCTAAGTAGCTGACTTCCAGGCTTACTTTTTTGGTAACGTCACGAATGGTCAAATCTCCGGTAACCTGGTAGTCGTGATCACCAATAACTTTTATTTCGTTGAAAGTGATTTTGGGATACTGTTCCACCGCTAAAAAATCGGCCGCCCGCAGATGATCATCGCGTCCGGCTTCTCCTGACCAAATTTCATTCGTGTTGATGGTTACCTCCACTTGGATATTACCCGGATCCTTTGGGTCAAACACAAGTATGCCTTGAACGTTCTTGAAGTGGCCACGAACGTTAGTCACCATCATATGCCTTACACTAAATTCTGCCGCGGTATGCCCTGGCTCAAAAGTCCAATTTGCCATAACGATTGATATTTATTAAGTAAGGTAACAGCTTTAACCCTATTAATTAGTTCTATATTTAATATAAATAAAATATAAGTAAAAAGCCGCTAAATATCCGGATTTGGAATACCTCTAGGAGAATTGCTAGAATTATTAAATATATAGATATTTAGCCAAGTATTGATTGGGAAATGAAAAACAAGACACAACATTTAAATGGGTGAATTAACCTAGTATTTATCCGTTAAACCAAATAAATTAATATTGTATATTAATTTTAAATTACTCAAACCACATCAAATGACTGATCATTCAAAATCAAGACGGGGCTTTCTAAAAACAACCACTGCTGCTTCGGCGGTGTTTGTGGCCGGTGGCATATTGCCTCAATTTAGTGCGCGAAGTTATGCTTCCATAGTAGGCGCCAATGAAAAAATAAAAGCCTCAGTGATGGGGGTAAATAGCCGTGGCACCGCATTGGCTACAAATTTTGCCTCACAGGACAATTGTGAAGTCATCCATATTTGTGATGTCGATAGCCGGGCCATTGCCAAATGCCTGTCGGCGGTGGCAGAGCGACAAACTTTAAAAGCAAAAGGCTATACTGATTTTCGCCAATCACTGGAGAGCGATGAGCTAGATGTTTTGGTAATTGCCGCTCCTGATCATTGGCATGCACCGGCATCACTTTTGGCTATGCAGGCGGGTAAGCATGTCTACGTCGAGAAACCTTGCAGCCACAATCCCAAGGAAGGTGAAATGCTGGTTGAAGCAGCTAAGCGCTATGGCAAGGTGGTACAAATGGGCAACCAACGCCGCTCCTGGCCCAATGTGATGGAAGGTATTCAAGGTATAAAAAACGGAATTATTGGTCGCGTTTACTTTGGCAAAGGTTGGTACTCTAATAATCGGCCGTCTATAGGTATCGGTAAAGAAACTGCTGTGCCCGATTGGTTGGACTGGGAGCTTTGGCAAGGGCCGGCGCCCAGAAGAAATTTTAAGGACAACTTGATCCATTATAATTGGCATTGGCATTGGCACTGGGGTACCGGAGAAGCCCTAAACAATGGCACGCATATGATAGACCTTTTGCGTTGGGGCATGGAAGTCGACTATCCTTTTAAAGCAAGCTCCAACGGGGGAAGATATCGATATAATGACGACTGGGAGACCCCTGATACACAAGTGATCAATCTGGACTTTAAGAAAGGCATGTCGATGTCGTGGGAGGGAAGGAGTTGTAACGGAAAGAATATAGAAGGCAGTTCGGTGGGCGTGATGTTTTATGGAGAAAACGGGAGTATGCTTATTCCCGGAGGCAATAG
>JBPCUG010000675.1:0-5913 GCA_051011275.1 Cyclobacteriaceae bacterium
TGGCTGTGGAGTCGGTGGTAAAATATGGATTGCCTATGCCAGCGCCAAATATGACCACCCCTCCCTTTTCCAGGTGCCTCACAGCCATTCTTCTTCTAAATGGTTCGCAAACCTGCTCCACTTTTATCCCGGACATTAGTCGTGTAAATAATCCAATTTTCTCCAAGGCACTTTGTAATGCCATTCCATTGATCACTGTGGCCAACATTCCCATGTAATCCCCCTGTACCCGGTCGATTACGGAATTTTCTGCTTGGACACCACGAAAGATATTACCCCCACCGATAACAATAGCTATTTCGATTCCCAGCTCCTTTACGTTCTTGATCTCTTGCGAATATTGCTGAAGTCGTTGTGAATCGATGCCATATTCCTGGTCACCCATCAATGCCTCGCCGCTAAGTTTTAGAAGTATTCTTTTATAAGTCATAAAAAGTTTTGCTTGGCGCAAATATAAGAAGCTCAAATGTCTTTTTTAAAACAAAAAGAGTGATGTTGTACTATAACTCAATCAAGGTTTGGTTTTTTTCAACCCGATCGCCTTGCTTTATGGCTACAGATTTGATCAGACCATCACTTGGGCACTTTATAACGTTTTCCATCTTCATCGCCTCGAGAACCATCAATTTATCCCCTTCTACCACTTGATCTCCCTCCTTAATACAGACTTCAAGGATCAGTCCAGGCATAGGTGCTTTGATCAGGTTTACCCTGGAGCCGTTGGATTGATTCATGCCCAGTTTTTCAAGCAGTTGATCAAATTTATCTTTTATTGTAGCGGAGAACTTCCGGTCATTTATCCGCAGCTCTATTGTTTTATGCCGTTGATCAACCCTTAGGACCTCTATATGATAAGTTTTGTGGTCTTTAATCAAATGGAATTGGTTGCTTTTGATATGTATCAAATCCCAACTTTCCTTTTTGCCATCTAACAGAACGTGATTGTCCTTGAAAGTTACGGGATATTCATTTTTATTGATCTCGACCTTGTACATACTTATGCCTTTCTGGTAAAAGTAAGAAGTTTATGGCACGTATTTGAAATTAAACGTAGATTTGAGGTTTTAAGTGGAATCCCAATCCTTTGCAATATGAATTTTGAATTAAGTCAGATAAAGGCAGCCTCGGGAGTCGTGTGCCTTGCTTTGTTACTATCCTGTCAAAGCACACAGCTTCCGGTACAAACTCCGGCAGCTCCAACAGCAAGTGCCGACACCGCTGCACCCGCCGCACCTGAAGTAATCGTCTCTGCAGCCGTGCCGACTACGCCATACAAAGCTACTCGAACCAGAGAAAATGATCTTATTCACACAAAGCTTGAAGTGAGTTTTGACTGGCAGAAGCAGCATCTTATAGGTAAGGCTACTTTGGAATTGGCTCCTTACTTTTTCCCCCAGTCACAATTGATTTTGGATGCAAAAGGGTTTGATATTCACCAGATCAATTTGATAGAAGGTTCCCAAAGAAAAAAGCTGGACTACAATTATGATGAGCTCCATCTAACCATAGACCTGGGTAAGACATATCCTAAGGGAGAACATTATTTCGTTGAGATTGACTATACCGCCAAACCGAACGAAAGGGAAGTCGCTGGTGGCGTGGCTATCACCTCAGACAAAGGATTGTATTTTATCAACGCCGATAGTAGTGATCCTGATAAACCTCGCCAAATATGGACCCAAGGGCAGCCCGATGCCAATTCAGCCTGGTTTCCAACTATTGACTCACCAAACGAAAGAACTACACAGGAGATATATATAACAGTCCTGGAGAATTTTAAAACGCTGTCCAATGGCCAGTTGGTATTTTCTCGAGCCAACGGCGATGGTACCCGCACGGATTATTGGAAAATGGAAAAGTCCCATCCACCTTATCTTTTTATGATGGCTATCGGAGAGTATGCCGTAGTTAAAGACGACTGGCAGGGAATGGAAGTGAGTTATTATGTTGAGCCAAAGTATGAACCTTATGCAAAAGCCATCTTTGGAAATACACCTGAAATGCTTTCCTTCTTTTCTAAGAAACTCAATTATAAATACCCTTGGAATAAGTACGCACAAGTGGTGGTTAGGGATTACGTTTCCGGAGCAATGGAGAATACAACGGCCTCGGTATTTATGGAGCAATTGCAAGTCGATGACCGTGCACTTCTGGATGAGGATTGGGATGGCATTATTGCTCATGAACTGTTTCACCAATGGTTTGGCGATTTGGTGACTTGTGAATCTTGGGCTAACCTGCCATTGAACGAAGGATTTGCCAATTATTCGGAATACTTGTGGGCAGAACATAAGCACGGCCGAGAGGAGGCTGACTACTTTGGCCGAACCGAGCTACAAGGTTACTTAGCCGAGGCACAAGACAAACAGGTTGACCTGATCCGGTTTCACTATGAAAAGAACGATGACTTGTTTGATGCTCATTCCTATAATAAAGCAGGCAGGATCATACACATGCTAAGAGGGCATGTCGGGGACGAGGCCTTTTTCAAATCGCTAGAACACTATTTGAAAACCAATCAATACCAGCCTGTTGAAGTTCATAACCTCAGATTGGCTTTTGAGCAGGTAACCGGTGAGGACCTCAATTGGTTTTTTAATCAATGGTTTTTGGATGCTGGTCATCCGCAGATGTTGATAGAACAAAAATATAGCGGAGATTCACTGCACCTGATAGTCCGGCAAATGCAGGATCTAGCTACCAACCGCTTGTTCAGAGTGCCAATGGAAGTGGCCATTTGGACTGATGGAAAGAAACAGCAACAGACTATAATAGTCGATCAAGCGAATGAAAAATTCTCCTGGCCACAGACAGGGAAGCCGGACTTGGTCTCTATTGACCCTCAGAAATTATTGGTGGCCGAGATAAGTTTTGAACAAACCAAATCGGAACTGGCCTATCAATACGAGCATAGTCCTTACGTGCTGTCTCGTCTCGAGGCTCTGGAAAAGATGCTAGAAGATAGTATAGCAGATGAGTTACTGGTTACCGTTTTGACCAAAGCATTGGATGACTCTTTCTGGGGTATTCGTCAACTGGCAGCTCAGGCTTTTGCCGGGTATGGAGGAGAGTACCAGACCTCATTAGAAGAGAAACTGGTATCCATGAGCACTGGTGATAAAAAGTCACTGGTGCGTGAGGCCACCATTACCACACTGTCTACCCTCAATACAGCCAATGAATTTAAAGACATATATCGATCTGGCTTAGCAGACAGGTCCTACGCGGTGAACGGAGCATCGCTACTTGCCTATCTGTCCAGCGATGCCACGGACAAGGAAGAGCTAATAGCGAAATATACTGATGAGGAGAATATACACTTGGTCCTTCCAGTAGCTGAGTATTATGTGCAGAACAGTGTAGTGGACAAATACGACTGGTTTCAAAATAAAGTTACTGCTCTGGACGGCGAACAGTTGTTCTATTTTATCGGTTATTTTGCCGAGTACCTGCTACTTACCGAGCCTGGGGATATGACGTCCGGGGCCAAGGAGCTAGAGGAGCTAGCCCGTAACCATCCGATCTTCTATATTCGATTTGCCAGCTATCGCGCTATGGGTTTGCTGGAAGACATGGAAGGGATATCAGCTACCAGGCAAGATATCAAACGGAATGAAACTGATCCCAGGTTGAAAGCAGCTTATGATAGCATCCCATAAATGGTCATTTTAAATGGCACATAGGCTTATTTTTGAAAAGTTTCAGCTGGAATGGGCAAGGTTACCGGGACCAGGATTTACCTGAAATAAGTACCCTTCAAATCGATGGGCACGATCACTTTGCTGAGTTTGCTAAAAACACGCTGAAAAACCCTGGTTTATCTTTTTTTGGAAAAATTTGAATATAATGAAAAAGTATATAATTTTGCATTCCTTTGAAATTAGGGAGGTGAAAATTTTCCTGGTAGAACGTTCTTTACATCGGTGATTTTAGAGTTTTGAGGGGGAGATACTCAAGCGGTCAACGAGGACAGACTGTAAATCTGTTGGCTACGCCTTCGCAGGTTCGAATCCTGCTCTCCCCACGAGTTGGGTTTGAGTGTGGAAGTGTGGGTTTGAGTGTGATTTAGTTGTCAGCAATCCAACTCAGGGGATATGAAACTGTGAGTGTGGTTGTGAAAAGTATCATGCCTAAACTCACACACAAACTCAAACCCAGATTGCGGGAGTAGCTCAGTTGGTAGAGCGACAGCCTTCCAAGCTGTAGGTCGCGAGTTCGAGCCTCGTCTCCCGCTCTAGTTGAGTGTGAGTGTGAAGTGTGAAGTGTTCCGCACCCAAACCCACACCCAATTCGCCGACGTAGCTCAGAGGTAGAGCGCTTCCTTGGTAAGGAAGAGGTCACGGGTTCAAATCCCGTCGTTGGCTCTAGTGTTTATTGAAATGAATGTAACAACGGTTCATTGAACCAGTAAATAAAAAACTAAACAAGTAATTTAACTAAATTGAGGATTTTCAAACATGGCTAAAGAAACCTTTGACCGTTCCAAACCACATGTAAATATCGGTACCATCGGTCACGTAGACCACGGCAAAACAACTTTAACTGCTGCTATCACCAAAGTACTATCTGAAACCGGTTTGGCAGAGGTTAGAGATTTTTCTTCTATCGACAACGCTCCTGAAGAGAAAGAAAGAGGGATCACTATTAACACTGCACACGTTGAATACCAGACAGAGAACAGGCATTATGCTCACGTTGATTGTCCTGGTCATGCTGACTATGTAAAGAACATGGTTACTGGTGCTGCGCAAATGGACGGCGCTATTTTGGTAGTCGCTGCAACTGATGGCCCCATGCCCCAAACTCGAGAGCACATTCTTCTTGCTCGTCAGGTTGGTGTGCCTGCCTTGGTAGTATTCATGAACAAGGTTGACCTTGTAGATGATCCGGAACTCTTAGAATTGGTCGAGATGGAGGTAAGGGAGCTTTTGAGCTTCTATGAATTTGATGGAGATAATATTCCTATTATCCAGGGATCTGCTTTAGGTGGATTGAACGGAGAAGCCCAATGGGTCGAAAAGATACACGAGTTGATGAAGGCTGTTGATGAGCATATTCCATTGCCTGAAAGGTTAGTGGATAAAGACTTCTTGATGCCAGTTGAAGATGTATTCTCTATTACCGGCCGTGGAACTGTGGCTACAGGAAGAATAGAAAGAGGTGTGATCAATACCGGAGATGCTGTAGATATTCTTGGTATGGGTGCTGAAAACTTAAAGTCGACAGTTACTGGAGTAGAGATGTTCCGTAAGATATTGGACAGGGGTGAAGCTGGTGATAATGCCGGCCTATTGCTCAGAGGGATTGAGAAAACTGAGATCAAGCGTGGAATGGTAATTTGTAAGCCCGGGACAGTAACGCCTCATGCTCATTTTAAAGCAGAGGTATATGTGCTGTCAAAAGAAGAGGGAGGCCGACATACGCCATTCTTTAACAAATATCGTCCACAGTTTTACTTGAGAACTACCGATGTTACAGGTGAGATCAAGTTACCCGAAGGCGTGGAAATGGTAATGCCTGGTGATAATGTGACCATCGAAGTTGAGTTGATCAATAGGGTGGCGATGGAGAAAGGATTGCGCTTTGCGATCCGTGAAGGAGGCCGTACCGTGGGTGCTGGTCAGGTGACTGAAATTCTGGACTAAAATAAGGTAAAATTTCCCGCACGAGCGCGTTCCTGATTTTTTCGAGAACGCGTTTGTTTGCTATCTAATTTTTAGTAATTTTGCAAACCGTTTTCGGGCATACATGGGTCAAGGTTTGTAAAGTTCTGGAACTCACCATAAAAAGAGTTAACAATTACTGGGGATGGTAGACCAAGTGCTTGTGTAATGGGAAAAATTACACGGGTGTAGCTCAATTGGCAGAGCGACGGTCTCCAAAACCGTAGGCTGGGAGTTCGAGTCTCTCCAC
>JBPCUG010000676.1:0-2628 GCA_051011275.1 Cyclobacteriaceae bacterium
GCGTGGTCGAAATCGTACTTTGTATTTACAAAACTATCCTCTCCTTGAGACCAACTGTATTCATTCTGATAACCAAACTTCAACGTCATAAAAGAGGGTTCCGCATTGATCACCATCTTGTTGTTAATAGCGAAAGCCCCTATTAAACCTATTTGAGTACCCAAATTGGAATAGGGTTTGTCATACACCTTTTGATTAGTCAATAATGAACCAAGGTCGACCGGAGTGATCACGGAGTAACTTTGAGAAACTTCCAAATGATTGAGGTTTACTCCACCTTTTAATCCTAATTGTACTTGAGGGATCTCACCTAGCGAACCGGATTTACCGTTGCTCTTTTTGTTGCCTTTCTTTCCAAAAAATTGGGCCTCCGCGTGCGACAAGGAAAACAGCAGCACAAAGCTCATGGCCAATGACTTGATTATACTAGATTTCATAATGGCTAAGTTTATCGCGTTAGTATCAATTTTTTAGCAGTATCCAAAGGACCCGCTTTCATTTTATATATGTAAGTACCAGGCCTTAGATCAGATAGATCCTCAGTGAAGTGATGCTCACCAATGGCTTGCTTTTCGTTGACCAAAGTTCGAACTAGTTTTCCATCTATATCTAAAAGTTGCAATTGAACATCCACGGAAGTATTGATGTAATAAGAAAAGGTAGCAGAGTCACTCACGGGATTAGGATAAACACTATGAAGTTTGAAACGATCCTCAAAAAAGGAATCGTCTATACCGGTTACCAGATCACTAAATAGGTCTAATCTCTGGTTTAAAAATTCTCCAAATAAGGTATAATTTATAGCCTCATCGGATGCCTCCATCCAATCTTTCAAGATGGTAGTATATACTTGTCGATAATCAATCTGCATAGGAATGTTGTTCCTTTCCAAATTGAGCAGGTCCGGATTAGTACCGATGATTCCCGGTTTTACAGCTTTGCCAAAAACCATCATTGGTTGCGCATTCCCATGATCTGTTCCATAACTTCCGTTCGAAGCAGCACGACGGCCAAATTCTGAGAAGGTGGTTGTCACCACGCGGTCTTCCAACCCAAGTGCTTTTAGATCTTTTTGGAATGCTTCAACTGCCGAGGATATATGATACATCAGTGCAGCATGTTTGCCCATAGTGGGATCATAGCTCTCCACCTGATCTGCATGTGTATCAAATCCACCAATACGAGCCAGGAATATTTTTGTTTTGGAGCCGCCACTTAGCATTCGGGCGATGAGTTTTAACTGGCCTGATAGCGGATTGTTCAGACTATTTGTAGGAGCGTTTAGTGGATAGGTTTCCGGATAGGTTACCCCGACAGAATTACTGCCAGCCTCAAATACCTCCAATAGCCTATCTGCATATTGATTGCCACTTTCTTCCACATCCATGATCCATTGTAGCTCCTTGCCGTAGTGCGTGTTTGCTACTGAATCAGGGGGCAAGCCGCCCACGCTGTTTATCAGTTCATAAAATTGGTCCGGTGAATTCACAGCCAGAGCTGCTGGTAATCCATTGGCTCTATGAAAAGCCAAGGAAACCGTGGTTCCAATTTCTAAGGCCAACGGGTCCGGCATCTCAGTGTTAGGATGCGTATCAGGATATCCGGGAAAGCAATGTTCCAGGTATCGGCCAGCCCAACCGGAGTTATAATAATCTTCAAAGCCGCCACCCATAAACATGATGTCGCGGCTTCTAAAATGAGAGCCGTTATGGTTTTCGTATGAAACTGCCTGTAAAATAGCAGCTTTACCTTGATCATAAAGTGATTTTACACCCACCATATCGGGGTGTACACCTACCTGATCGGCTATGTCCAATGTGCTGTCCAAAGGTATATAGCCCCGTGAGCCATTATCCGGAATAGCGATATTTGGCCTTATGTTATAGTACTCCGCATACTGATCAATTGGAATGATCGCATTAAGTCCGTCATTCCCTCCGTGCATCTGGATGAGCACAATCACTTTGTCATTGTTACTTCCGGTGACTGCCTGTTGCAATTGACCTTTACCCAATACTTGAATCGGAATACCATTCAAAACTAGCGGCGCTCCTGCGGCAACTGGTATTTTCTTTAAAAAAGCTCGTCTTCTCATAGCTAATAATTACTTTAATTGGTATTCTGGTGATTGTATTAAGGCACGGAATAAGCTGTCTAATTGGCTTTTTACCGCACTACTATCTCCACTGGATTTGTAGGAAAACCATTCGGTTGACCAGTTAGCCATGGAAAGTCCGTCCAAAAGGATATCGTTAAGAAAATAATCAAAACGTTCTGTAGTGATTATCTCAGGGAACAGATCATCCACCAGCTCCTGCACCAAAGTTTGAGCATTAGCCGGATCAGAGATGTGCTGTGTGTTATCTACGTAGGCTACCGTGTCCATCCAAAAACCCCACTCTCTTTGCTCTCCATTCAGCAAGAGATCGGAATACTGGTACCGACGAGCCAGATTGTTTTCACTTATCCAATTTCGGTTGTATCCCGGAAATTGGTGATATGCCTTATATCCGGCCACTTCAAAAGGTTCGTAAAGGTCTAGTCCTTGATCTTGCATAGGGGATAAAATGCCACTACGTGCTGCATCATAAAAGGCTTCGAGATCTACGCCAGGATCTGGTAGGGCTA
>JBPCUG010000677.1:0-10945 GCA_051011275.1 Cyclobacteriaceae bacterium
GATGAACTCCCAAACTGTTTCAGTCTGGGCGGAATTAAGGACTCCCAGAGACTCCAGTATCTCGCCTTTGATGTGGACCGTGTTCATAAGTTTTTCGGTTTATTTCTACTATCCAAAACGTCAAATATTATGAATTAGTTTACCCTAATTCTTGACCATGTAGAAGTAACGATCCAATCCTAAATACTTAAAGTATTGATAATTAGTTAAGTTTTGCTTGATGTTAACAAAATGTAAAATTTTTGTTAACTACGCGGTAAAGGCTGGTATTCCGGTCTATTTTAGAAGAAAGGACTTAATTTCCCTGACTACTTCTTTTTCATGGGTCAGAAATACAAAATGATCGGCCCAACTAAATTTCACTACTTGCCCCTGGTCAACTTCCCGCTGAAACTTGTCAATCTGGTTCAAGAGGTAAGGTCGTAAAACTTCCATGGACCTGTGAGCAATCTGTTTGTTTTCCTGATCGAAGGTCTCGTAATTGGGAAATAGCTCATTGATGTGATTAAATACGGCATAAACCGCCATTGTAGGGCATTTGATCTGATCATAAGCCGGAGGTTCCAAACCCAGAATGATCTTGATGCCTATTTTATCGGGAGTGACCATTCCATTTAGTCTTCCACTGCGACTAAACTTACGCGTAGCTCTTACCTCTGATTCGGGAAACCCAAACCCAAACATCCTAGAAAGATACGCGCTAACCTGCAAAGCCGAAGCTGAGTCTGCTTGTGACATCACCGGCTGCGCTTGCGGCGGGTAAGGAGCTTTCTGCATCAAATCTACAAACTGAGAGCGATCATAAGCGGCATCCAAATAGACTAACTTATTAATGCGTTGAGGATATTGTGAAGCAAACTTGCTCATTTCATCGCCGGCAATCGAATGTCCAACTAAGGAGACTTTTTCGATGTGCAAGCTGTCCAAAACACCTAAGATATCTTTGGCCAAGGTGGCTACATTGTAACCATATTTAGGCTGGCTAGATGCTCCGTAGCCTCTCCTTGTCAAACCAATTACATGAAAGTCTTTAGTAAAATGGTGGGTGAAATTGTCAAAAACATGAGCAGAATTACCCAAGCCGGCTAAAAAAAGTACAGGCTCACCATCCCCTCCCCAATCCAGCACTTCTAATTTTACTCCTGGCTCCAGATCGACAAATGAAACTTTATGAGCAGAAGGGTCGCTCCATGGCTTCGCTTGTCCAAAAGTCGCAACACTATGTAACAGCGAAAGGACGATAAGGATAATCAGGTTCTTCATTTAATTTAGGTTACTTACAACAACTGGATCTAGCTACGCAGTTCCACACCAGTTCCCGTACAATCACATTTTATTAAAAATAACGCTTTTCAGGCAAACTTATTTATAAATTAATGACATAATCTTACAATAGGTAACCCAAGGGACTTTTAATACCAAATGATCAATACAGTAATATTTGATATGGATGGAGTAATTATCGACAGTGAACCCATCCACCGTGAACTGCAGCAACAAAAGTTTAATGAGTTAGGAATAACCATTTCTGCCGAGCAATATCAAGGGTTTGTAGGGACTTCGGCTAAAAACATGTGGCAGCAATTGATCCGAGAGCATGGTTTGGACATTTCACTTGAAGCCTTGTTGGAAGCGGACATAGTGGAATACCGAGATTACCTTCTGGCACAAACTGATCTGAAACCGATAGAAGGCATAGTACCACTACTTGATCAATTGCAGGAGCTAGAGTTCCAAATACTGCTTGCCTCCTCTGCCACGCCCCAAAGCATCCAAACGGTGATGGACATTTTTAATCTGCATGATTATTTTCTACACAAAGTAAGTGGCGCGACACTTACTCATTCCAAACCGCACCCCGAGATATTTGAGGTTTCCGCCCGACTAGGTCAAGTGGCGGCGAGGCAATGTGTGGTAATAGAAGATTCTACCAATGGAATAAAAGCCGCAAAAGCTGCGAGTATGAAATGTATCGGGTTTCAAAATCCCCAGTCGGGGGAACAAGATCTAAGTCAGGCTGACTGGGTAGTAAATGCCATTTCAGAGATACAGGGAAGTCTTCTCCGAGATTTGTAACTGTATCGATTTGGATTTTCCCTATTACATCAAGCTTGGACCCCTCTCTTTGAGTGTCCATCTCCTGTTTGAAACCTTGGCCTTCATTATTGGGTTTAGGTATTTTTTGTACTTGCGAAAACAGCAACCTGATCAGATAAATACCTCCAATCGCATATGGATCTTGATTGGCGCAGCAGCCGGCGCCTTTTTATTCTCCCGCTTACTCGGAATAGCAGAAAATCCTGGACTCACTTTTAATGGATCTATCGGATGGCTACAATATTTTCAAAGCAAAACCATTGTCGGCGGGTTACTTGGTGGACTGCTTGGAGTAGAGTTGACAAAATATGCCATCAGTGAACGTCACTCCAGTGGGGACCTGTTTACATTTCCAATTATTCTAGGAATGATCATTGGCCGGCTAGGTTGCTTCAGCGCCGGGTTGCACGAGCCTACTTTTGGGCTATCCAGTTCGCTGCCTTGGGCTATGGATCTTGGTGATGGGTTGACTCGGCACCCGACCAACCTATACGAAATCATGTTTTTGGGATTGCTATGGATCGGTCTATACCTTTTGGAGAGAAAGTACACTTTTCACAGCGGAGTGCGGTTCAGATTATTTATGGTCAGTTATCTGGTTTTCAGGTTTGTCATAGAATTTCTTAAGCCCTATGAACCCCTTGCTTGGCAGCTTTCTTCTATCCAATGGGCTTGTTTACTGGGCTTAATTTACTATTATCGTACATGGATGTTCCCAACTAAGCTAGCTCATGCCAGAAAGTAAATACACCTATTACGATCACACTATAAGCTTATGTCCCGAATGCCTTAGACGTGTAGATGCTAAGATCGTTTTTGAGGGCGAGAATGTATTTATGTTAAAAAGATGTCCTGAACACGGTCATCAAAAAGTACTGATCGCTACTGACATTCCATATTATAAAAAGATCCGGAACTACAACAAAGCATCGGAATATCCTCTAAAGTTTAATACCAAAACGGAATATGGCTGCCCTTACGACTGTGGTTTGTGTCCAGATCATGAACAGCATTCATGCCTCACCGTACTGGAGGTCACTGATCGTTGCAACCTAACCTGTCCTACTTGTTATGCGGAATCTTCTCCAAGGCATGGGCGACACCGCACACTGGAAGAGATCGAAGCCATGTTGGACATTATTGTGGCCAACGAAGGACAACCGGATGTGGTGCAGATCAGCGGCGGCGAACCTACTGTACATCCCCAGTTTTTTGAGATCCTTGATCTGGCCAAGACTAAGCCCATCAAACATTTGATGCTCAACACCAACGGCATCCGAATAGCGAAGGATCTGGCCTTTGTAGAAAAGTTAGCCACTTATCAGCCAGATTTTGAGATCTATCTGCAATTTGATTCCTTTAAAGCAGAGGCCTTGAACCAATTACGAGGAGAAGATCTGACCGCGGTCCGTGGTCAAGCTATTGATCATCTCAATCAGGCAAACCTAAGTACAACTTTGGTGGTGACGCTACAGAAGGGGCTTAATGATGATGAGATTGGATCTATTATAAAATATGGTCTTGCGCAAAAATGCGTGAGGGGAGTTACTTTACAACCGACACAAATTGCCGGTCGTCTGGACCACTTCGATGCGGCCAAAGACCGACTTACACTTACCGAGGTGCGCAGTGCTATTTTAGAACAATCGGATATTTTTAATAGCAATGACCTGATACCGGTACCTTGTAATCCCGATGCGTTGGTAATGGGATATGCTTTGAAAATGCAAGGAGAAACGATCCCTCTTACTCGAATGGTAGACCCGGAGGCGCTCTTAAACAACAGCGGCAACACCATAGTTTATGAGCAGGATGAAAAATTACATGGTCATGTACTTAGGATGTTTAGTACTGCCCATTCGGTAGAGACAGTTACCCCAGATCTTCATTCACTGCTGTGCTGCCTGCCGCAGATAGACGCACCGGATCTAGGCTATGAAAATCTGTTTCGTGTGATCATCATGAACTTTATTGATGCCTACAATTTTGATGTGCGGTCGATTAAAAAATCTTGTGTACATATCATTCATAAAGACGGGCGTATTATTCCTTTTGAGACCATGAATCTTTTTTATCGAGACGAAAAGGAGACTTACATAGAGCAGCTAAAGGCAGAAACTGCTTTCTAGCTGATGGAGAAACTTGGAAAGATCCTGGGTATCAACTTGGCGATTATGCTGATACATTTGGTGGTCATGCAAAGTTTGGGGTTTGTTGCTTTAGCAACACTGCTTTTACAAATTGTGGTGAATTGGATACTGGCAGGTGTCTTGTTTGCTAAGACTAAACCTAGGTTAGGTAAAAGCTATTTGCTCAGTGGTTTTGTGGTAGGTCTGATCGGGCTATCATTTTGTTTTGCTGCTTTATCGGGATTAAAAAATATGCATTAGAGATATGAGTACCCTTGGAAAAATAAGCCTTTATAACTTAGTGATCCTCATAGTATACTCCGCCCTGGCCTGGAGTTGGGTATTCATAATGGACCCCGAAGGCTACGACCAATTGGGACCCTTAATTTTCCTGGCCATTTTGATTGGGGTCCATACGTTGGTGAACGGAATTTTAACCATCGTCTTTTTTGTAAAAGAGAAAAAGGAAAAAGGATTGGCCTTTTTGTTGAACACTTTTCTTATACCGATCATTGGGCTTTCAACTTGCTATGGTGGTATTATCGCGGCTGGGCTTTGAGCTCAGATTCATTAGTCAACCCAATATTTAACCATGGAATTACAGATACCCAGATGCACATTTTTCCTAGTCCTCATCGCGATCTCGGCCTGTGACCGTCATCCTAGTGCTGACCTGGTAGTACAAAACGGCACCATTTATACTGTATCATCTACCCAGCCTGAGGCAGAAGCGGTGGCAGTAAAAGATGGCAAGATTGTTTATGTAGGAGATCAGGTTTCACTAGCATCGTGGATAGGCGATTCCACTGAAGTTTTGGACCTGGAGGGTCAAACTATGACTCCGGGATGGATAGAAGGGCACGGGCATTTTATGGGCATGGGATACAACAAGCTACAACTTGATCTCCGGGAGGTCAAGAGCTATGATGAACTGGTAGACAAAGTCGCTAAAGCAGTAAGCCAGAGCCAGCCGGGTGAGTGGATCCTTGGCCGTGGATGGCACCAAAGCAAGTGGACGACCACCCCAGATACGCTGGTGTTGGGCTTTCAAACTCATCAAAACTTAAGTGCTGTATCTCCTGATAACCCGGTATACTTGAGACATGCTAGCGGACACGCGGGCTTTGCCAACGCCAAAGCCATGGAGATTGCCGGAATAGGTAATATTTCAGTTGAAGCACCGCGCGCTGAGTCTCCCGAAGGTGGTGAGATACTACGAGATGACTTGGGTAATCCAACCGGGGTCTTTAACGAACGCGCAATGACGCTGATAACAAAGCATATTCCAGAATCCACTGAAGAGAACGATCTAAAGGCGCTAGAGCTTGCGGTAGAGAACTGCTTGGTCTACGGCATTACCACCTTTCACGATGCAGGAGTAGACCAATATACTATTGACCTCTACAAGTCATCCATCGATCAAGGTAAAATGAAAGTACGCCTCTGGGTCATGCTTAGTGGCAGGGACTCCATGTTGCTGGCTGATTGGTACAAACACGGTCCAGAAATAGGATATGGAGATAATTATTTGACCATTAGGTCTATTAAAATGTATATGGATGGTGCATTGGGATCTCGAGGTGCCTGGTTACTTGAGCCATATACGGACCGGCCCGGGCATACCGGGCATGAGACGACCCCGATAGAAATGCTTTATGATATTTCAGTAGACGGTCTGGCTCATGGTTTTCAAGTTTGCGCTCATGCTATAGGAGACCGGGCTAACCGGGAGGTATTGGATCAATATGAAAAAGCGTTTGCGGAAAACCCGGAAGCAGCTGAGGACAGCCGGTTTCGTATCGAACATGCTCAGCACATCAGCGCTGATGACATACCACGATTCAAAGAAATGGGAGTAATTGCTGCTATGCAAGGTATCCATATGGCGTCTGATCGGCCCTGGGCTATCGACAGATTGGGAGAAGGCCGGATCATTGAAGGGGCCTACGTTTGGCAAAAATTATTGCAATCGGGAGCAAAAATTGCCAACGGATCTGATGTACCGGTGGAACCACTGAATCCTTTAGCTTCTTTTTATGCTTCAGTGGCAAGAAAAACACTGGAAGGCTTACCTCCGGAAGGATATGAAATGGACCAAGCTATGACCAGAGAGCAAGCCTTGCGTTCTTATACTTTGGATGCTGCTTATGCCGGATTTGAAGAAGATGTCAAAGGTTCTATCGAAGTAGGTAAGCTGGCAGACCTGGTGGTATTTTCAAAAGACATAATGAAGGTAGCCGAAGATCAATTGTTGCAGACCGAGGTTGTTTACACCTTGGTGAACGGAGAAGTGGTTTATCGAAGATAGGGGTTGAAAATCTTACCCAAGTCTAACGTTTTTTAGAGGAGGTACCATGCATTTTAGTTGCACTACTTATCTATATCTTCTGAATAATTACCTTAAAAAGGTTACTAATCTGGAGTTTCCGTTCTCCAAAATCCTGTATTAATAGATATTTCCTTATTTTTAATATTGGTCAACCCATTGCTTATGTAAATGATGAGTTCCTCACTTTGGCAATGGCACAAAATGCTCAGAGCAGTACTACTAGGTCTTACTTGTTGCTTAGCTACAGGCTTATTTGCTCAGCAAGAACAGGTTTCTTTCCGTCAGCTCACCGTTCAGGACGGGTTGTCTCAGAATAGTGTAGTGGCTATTGCCCAGGACAGTCTGGGATTCCTGTGGTTTGCCACCCAAGATGGCCTGAACCGGTATGATGGTTTGGGATTCAAACAGTACGACATCTCTTTTGACGATATCACCCGAGCAAGCTTTAGTCGACTAGGTAAACTGATGGTGGATAGTCATGGGGCATTATGGTTGATACCCAAGTCGGGAGTTCTTGAAAGGCTTGATCTTTTTAATGATCAGTTGGAAACTTTCCCTGAACTAGAAAATATCAGCAGTATTTTTGAGGATTGTGATAACCGGTTTTGGGTAGGTACTTGGGGAAACGGGTTACATCGGTTTAATCCGGAAGAAGGTTCCTTTGCTAAAGTGGCTGATTCACCGATTTCTTCTGATAGCATATTTCACTCTTTTGAAGACAGCAAGAAAAGATTGTGGGTAGCCACCAACAACCGGCTAGTGTCTCAGAATACTGGAGTATGGCAAGATTATGATTTTGGATCAGGTACAAAACCGTTGCATTTTAGCCAGGTTACTGAAGACAAAAATGGTACAGTATGGGCGGGCACCTTTGGTCGAGGTTTATATTATTTGGCTCCTGACAAAGCCGCGTTTCAGTTATTTTCAGGGAGGGGAACTTTCCCAACTGATCTCAATATTCAATGTCTTTTAGTTGATGGTCGCAACCGTATCTGGGTGGGGACCTATGGTGATGGAGCTTATTTAATAGATAAGAATAGAGATGCGGCCACACACTATCAGCCGGTAAAGCACAATCCGGATGCGATTGGCTATAATGATGTTTTAACTATTTTGGAAGATCGATCGGGTACAATTTGGCTGGGCACTGATGGAGGAGGTGTAAGCTTTTATGATGAAAACCTTCGCAAGTTCAATGTATTCACTAATGCCCAAATGCCGGAAGATATTCACATCGATGTAATCCGCTCAATATTAGTTGACGCTGAAAAATCAGTTTGGCTAGGCACTTCGGGTAAAGGATTAACAAAGTATCAGCCAAATAACCTGGAACAAACCTGGCAGACATTCACCAGCGGATCAAGCAATTTGCCAGGTGACAGGGTAATGAGTTTATTAGAAACCGAAGAAGGCAATGTCTGGATCGGCACACAAGGTAGTGGAATAGGTATCTATCTTAAAGGCAAGAATGATTTCATTTCCATAAATAAACAAGTATCCGATGGATGGCCTGATCGGACTATTTGGAGTCTATTTCGGGATACAGAAAATCGATACTGGGTGGGTACTCAAAGTAAAGGATTGTTCCAACTAGATATGCAGGCAGGACTCGTTAGGCAATTCTTGCAATCTGACGGACTTAGCAGCAACAACATCAGGACAATTATAGAAGGAGAAAAGGACGTTTTGTGGATTGGTACCGATGACAAAGGCTTAAACCGATTCAATCAAAATACTAATAACTTCACGGCTTATCGCGCTACTGGAGAAGAAAATGCTGTAAGCCATGACCGCATTAAGTGTTTATACTATGATGAAAACAGCACCCTGCTTTGGATTGGAACAGATGGTGGCGGGTTAAATGTCTTAGATGCTGCAGCCGAAAAATTTTATAGCTACACTACAACAGAAGGCTTACCAAATAATGTGATCTATGGCATCTTGCCGGATACCATAGGAAACCTTTGGCTGAGTACTAATCGAGGTCTCTGTCAGTTTACACCGCCAAACGATCCTTCTGATCCATTAGACTGGCCAAAAGTGATCGCATATGACAACTATGACGGATTACAAAGTTTGGAGTTCAACACTGGGGCCTATTTTAGGGATCAGATTGGCAACCTTTACTTTGGTGGTATTGAGGGATTTAATTGGTTTAACCCAGGAAGAATCCAAATCAGCCAGCAAGTACCTAATGTAGTAATTACCGGTATTGAAGTTTTTGGCCAGCCTTTGGAAACTGATAGTTTAATTGAGACTACTAAGGAACTAAATCTGGCTCACAACCAGAATGCATTGTCCTTTACTTTTGCTGCCTTAAGTTTGTCCTTACCGGAGAAAAACCGGTATCAATATCGCATGGTGGGTATTGATGAACAATGGATTATTTCCGATACACGCAATTATGTAAACTATACCAATCTCGACCCGGGGTCATATACATTCCAGGTGAGAGGCAGTAACTATGATGGGGTATGGAGTCAAGAGGTGACTTCTCTAAACCTGGTAATAAATGCACCCTGGTGGCAACGATGGTGGGCTTACGCAATTTATCTGATATCGGTTGCAACTATAGGCTTTATGGTTTATTCATTCCAAAGGAAAAGATGGGAATTGAACAATCAACTAAAGCATGAACATCAGGAGGCCGAAAGGTTAAAGGAATTGGATGAATTTAAGTCGCGTCTTTACACGAATATAACCCACGAGTTTAGGACGCCATTAACTGTGATCCAGGGCATGGCAGATCAATTGTCGGAATTAGTGCAAATTGACGATCGTCAAAAGTATATGCAAGCGGTAGGGCTGATCAAGCGAAATGGCGGCAACCTGTTACAATTGATTAATCAAATGCTGGATTTGGCTAAACTGGAATCTGATAGCCTTCCGCTTAGAATGATCCAAAGTGATGTGGTAGATTTTCTGAAATATTTGGTGGGTTCATTTCAATCGTTTGCTCCATCGCGCGATATCGAGCTTACATTTGTTGCTAACCCTGAATCAGTTATCATGGACTATGATCCGGAGCAACTGCAAAAGATTGTATCTAATTTGTTTAACAATGCTATTAAATTTACCCCCGATGGTGGAAAGATAAGCAGCGAGGCAAATCAGGTTAAAGTAAATGGAGAGCAGTGTTTACGATATACGGTTAAGGACAATGGGAGAGGCATCGCTCCGGAAGAGCTGCCACACATCTTCGACAGGTTCTATCAAGCTGGCACCCCAGAAAGCTTGGGGAGCGGTATTGGCTTGGCTTTGACCAAAGAGCTTACTAAACTGATGGGCGGCGAAATTCAGGTGGCTAGTGAACTGGGAGCAGGTACGACGTTTACCGTGATGCTCCCTATTACCCGAAACGCTTCTAGTCAAGAAGTTGAGCTAACCGAAATCGAGACCAACCTTGAAACATCAGAACCGATTCATAACAGTTCCACTACGGTCGATGATCAACAGCCTTTGCTCCTTATTATTGAAGACAACCCGGATGTGGTAACCTACCTAGCCTCAATATTGGATCAGGACTATCAGTTGCATTATGCCGGTGATGGCGAAGAAGGTATTGAGAAGGCTTTGGAAGTTGTGCCCGACCTGGTTGTATGTGACGTAATGATGCCACGTAAAGATGGTTTTGAGGTATGTGAGTTCTTAAAAAATGATACACGCACTAGTCACATACCGGTAGTAATGCTTACTGCAAAAGCCGAGATAGAGGATAGAATTACCGGATTAAAACGAGGGGCAGATGCCTATCTGGCTAAGCCTTTCAATAAAGAAGAGTTGTTGATAAGTCTGCAAAACCTGCTGGAGTTGCGTAAAAAGCTTCAAGCAATATACACAACTGGTGGCCGGCCTACTGATATTGGAAAAGTTACAAGCCCTTTGGAAGATGCTTTTATCACCAAAATGAAAGAAGTGATCGAATCAAATCTTTCTAATGGCGACTTCGGTGTACTTGATCTTTGTCAATCCTTAGCCATGAGTCGCACCCAAGTACATCGCAAGCTCAAAGCATTGACTAACCTCTCAACTACGCATTTTATTCGATCTATCCGATTAACCAAAGCTAAAGAGCTTTTGGAAACCAGCACCCTTAACATATCAGAGATCGCCTACGAAGTGGGCTTCAACGATCCAAGTTATTTCCATCGAACCTTTGTGCAGGAGTACGGCGTGAAGCCTAGCGAAATGCGACGTTAGTCGTTTCTCCACTTTTTCCTTTTGGTAAAATGTATGCTAGACCCCCATTCTTTGTGGTTTTTAGCTATGTGCAACAATAGTGCAATCATTTGGAACAATTGTGTAATTGAATCCTGGGCTTTCCCCATTTATTTGTAGTCACGCTTGGTAACCTAAATGTTTATTCTCGCACTATGGAGTAAAACAAGGC
>JBPCUG010000678.1:0-7933 GCA_051011275.1 Cyclobacteriaceae bacterium
GATGCTACCAAGTTTATATTTTCCAAAGGAGTAGGAAACTCCTTCGATTTGATAAAACCGTTTTTCAAGATCATATCCGCATCAACCGAGGGAAATTGTTGGCTGGCGCTATCATAGGTGCCTTTGGCTATCAACTTAAGATCGTAGAGTCCCTTCATACTCAGGCCCTCCATAGGGAACATGGTGCTTAGTTCAGCCAAATTAATCTTGGCTTTGATATCAGCATTTACTTCTGATGTCTCCAGACCTTTTATAAGTACTTTGCCATCTATCGGGTTTTGTCCAAAATCCATGTGCATCTGTTTCACATTAATCAAAGTGTTATCTAGCACCCCATCGCTATTGCTGACCTGCATATCCACATTTATGTTTTCCACTGCATTGGGCAGGTCAGGATATTGGAACATTGCCTCATCGACTTTTAGATTTACTGCAAAGCCCGGGATGGTGGATTCGCTATATACTCCTTTGGCAAAGCCATCAAATTGTACTTTGCCTTCCGATTGGATATTTTCAAATCCTTCTTTGTACACACCAGGCGCCAAAGAAAGTAGACTTTGAAAATCGTTTTCTTCAGCTACAAAATTGATGTCCATGTCAATATCTTCATCAGGCATAGCTATCCATCCATCAAAGCTGAATCCAAAATCGTTAAGGCTGATAGTATTCTGTTTGAAGGTGTACTTTGAATTGGGTAGATCCATTTCCAAGGTGATGTTGGCGTCTAATTGCTTATCGCTTAAATAATCAATGCCTTCCGACCGCAACGTTTTGATAAGGCCTTTGGAATTAGTGGAAAGGTCAAAAATATCCTGGGAGAAGTCACCACTACCTTGATGGTTGAAGGCATCCAGATGAAACAATAGTTTTCCTGCCTCATCATCATAAATAAATCTCCCGTCCGTAATAGTCCAATGATCTATCTCAAGAGAAAATTGGCTGTCCGCAATATCTTCTTCAGTAGCGCTATCGGTTTCTATAGCAATGTCGTAATTGGCATAACCTCCTTCTAAAATTTTGATCAGTACTTTTGGTGACTCGAGCTCAATCCCATTGACTTTAACCTGATCCCCAAAAAGTACGCTTAATAGGTTAAGATCTACTTGCGCATATTTACCTGCGATCAATGTATCTCGCTGGAAAACATCCTTGCCAACCACACTAAAGTCACTAACCGAAACACTTATATTAGGGAAGTCTTTGAAGACGGATAGCCCGAAATTGTCAAAGACAATTTGGGCATTTACAGACTCGGTCAGCGAATTCTCTGCCTTAGATTTTATTTTATTCTTAAAAAGCCAGGGGCTAGCAGCCAAAGCAGCTACCAGAAATAAGATAATACCTCCTGTAATTAAAAGACCTTTTTTCATCACACCTCAGTCGAAAAAAATCAGACTCTAAATTTATAATCTTTGGCTGTTAAAATAGAATGGATGTACCAAAATCTATTTTTTGTTAAAAATCCGGCTAATTTGATACCATGAAACACATCTTTCATAGTCAATTAGAGGCCTATTTCCCTACTAGCCTGATCTACTTTGGTTACTTGTTGTGCCCAGCGGGGATCTTCGTGGCTTTCACTACCAACTATTTCCTAGGAGCTGTGTTGATCCTAGTGGGTATATTTTTAGTCACAGCGCATTATGGGATTTTAATAGATATTGATCAAAAACGCTACAAAGAATACTGGGGAGCAATAGGGTTTAAGAACGGCTCATGGAAAGTACTTGCAGAAATCGACTATATCTATGTTAACAAAAAAAATTATACCGAAGTAAGGGGCTCACGAGGTACCAGTTCTAAATTTCATTTCACCATTTATCGAGCCTTTTTAAAAAGCAACGGGGAAGAAGGTATTGAGGTGGCTCAATCGAAAGATCAAGAAAAAGTTCTGGGCAAGGCCAAGAAGTTAGGTACCCAGTTAGAACTGGAAGTAATGGATCGAACAGCTGGGTAAAATGAAGAAGCCGGTTAAATTTTCACCGGCTTCTAGGCTGGGACTCAGGTTCTATTAAGTGGCTACTTAAACCGTGTCCCAGCTTCGACACTAACTTATAACAAGCTAATGCTACCTCCTAATTGAAGATTACTACAACGGATCCAAATTTTAGTAGTATTTGCAACAGGTTAGGTCGCTCTAAATGAATCTTAATACCACAAAATCATATGAATTGATTTGAGGTATACTACCAAGTAGGTATAACCACAATATTCGGGTATCATATTTTGCGCATTATATTATATATTTAGAAATGAGGAATGGTTATGGATGGCTACTCTTGTTCCTGCTTTTTGGACAAGGTCTAATCGCACAAAACGAAAATAGGTTCGAGCCTGAGATCCGGGCCTTTGAGCAGGCTGATAGCCTTGATCCTCCCAAACCAAACGGGATACTATTCCTGGGTAGCTCGTCCATCAGACGTTGGAGTTCTCTGGTAGAAGACTTCGAAGGTTATCCGGTATTGAATAGAGGTTTTGGTGGCTCCCAATGTTTGGATGCCATTTATTTTTTCAATAGGGTGGTGGCCCCTTATCGCCCCATGAAGATAGCTCTATACGAAGGAGACAACGACTTGGCCAGCGGAAAAACTCCGGACCAGATCTTGTCCTATTTCAAAACTTTTGTAGGCTTAGTCAATTACCTCAACGATACAACCGAAGTTGCTTTTATTGCTATTAAGCCTAGCCCAGCCCGATGGCATCTAGCAGAAGAGATGCGAGAAGCCAATCGTATGATTAAAGAATACTGTGATCAAGATGAACGATTAACCTATATCGATGTATTCACCCCGATGCTTAATGACCAAGAAGAGCCAAAGGCATATATTTTTACAGAGGATCAGCTGCACATGAACACTCAGGGCTATCAGATTTGGAAAACAGCTCTGGAGCCTTTTGTAACGCAATAAGCCATATCTTTACCGCTACTTTCTTCGTAAGCATAAACCAATGAGACTGCTATTCTATTTTCTTGGGATGTTATGCTGTATCGGTTGTGAGCCAGATCAGTCGAAGCAAGCCGAGGCAACCGCACAAGGCTTGAAACCTAATTTCATCCTAGATACAACTTTTATTGCAGCTTCTCCTCAAAGGAACGGAGATCCGGTAAAGGGCAAACAATATCTGCTTTCGGGAAAATATATGAACAGTGGCCTACCCACGGAACTATTCAGAAACCCTATCACCGGTAGTGCTATGGATTCTGAAAGTGAGCCCACTGCTGGTTATTCGATCATCAAGGCCAGCTCTAATGTAGAGGTAGTGACCGCTAATTGCTTACAGTGCCATGCCCAAAAACTCAATGGGGTATCGGTAATAGGGTTGGGCAACAGCCTGGCTGACTTTACCTTGGATCCAAGCGCAGCTATTCCCCAAAGTGATCTTTTCATCAAGAGTAAGTTTGGTGAGCAATCACCTGAATATCAAGCCTACAACCCTTTCGCCAAAGCAATATATGCTATGGGGCCACAGTTGATCACCGAAGTCAGGGGTGCCAATCCGGCCGACAAAATGGCTGCTATACTAGCCGCGCATCGAGATCAGGAGACATTGGAATGGCGGGATGAACCAAAATTGCCTATTCCCAAAGAAGTGATCCCTACCGACGTACCCGCGTGGTGGCTGCTTAAAAAGAAAAATGCCATGTTCTATACAACCGTTGGACGTGGTGACTTTGCACGATTAATGATGGCCTCCAGCCTGCTCACTATGAAGGACAGCACCGAGGCAGCTGAGATTGACCGACACTTCGCAGATGTACAGGCCTACATCTATAGTTTGGAACCTCCCCAATATCCAGACCCATTGGATGAGGCTCTAATAGCCGAAGGCGCAGAGGTATTTGAAAAAAGATGTTCTACTTGCCACGGATCTTATGGGGATATACCAACTTATCCGAATTTGCTAGTTGGCCTGAAAACCATCAAAACCGATTCTATGTTAACTTTAGCAAATTTTTCCAACAATAGATTTGTAGAGTGGTATAATACCAGTTGGTTTAGTAAAGGTCGTTATGGTGCGCAATTAGTTCCGGAAAAAGGCTACCTGGCACCACCACTAGATGGCATTTGGGCTACTGCTCCATATCTGCACAATGGCTCGGTTCCTACTTTAGCTGATCTGCTCGACAGTAAGCAACGACCAAAGATATGGCGCCGCAGTTTTGATGATAGTGATTACGACTATGAAAAAGTAGGCTGGAACTACCGAGCCTTAAAGGAAAAAGCGGATAAGTTAACCTATGATACCAGCTATCCCGGCTATGGTAATCAAGGACACAATTTCGGAGATCGCCTTACAGATAATCAGCGGAGTTCTCTGATTGAATATTTGAAGACGCTTTAGTGTAAAGATTTTTTGTTAACTGCCTTAGCGAAAGTATGTGAAAGATATATGCTATGGCAACCAGAATTCCTGGCAGCCAAATATAGGGGAACTCAGCCACTATGGTGTTGGCAGGTTCATTCATGAAAACGCGAGCTGGCGTAGGCATGGATAATAAGGCGATTGTTACAATGTTGGCCAGCAAGACCAGACCGGCAATATTCCAAATGATGGCCACAGCTTTTGACCAGCGCTTTTTTACGAAACAATAGTATCCAAAAAGGGGCGCCGTAAGGCCAACGAGGATATCCCAGTTGCGCCCTTCAAAAGTCATTTGAATAGGCAATAGATTTTGGATGAACAACAACCAGATCATCAGTTCCACTCCTACTCTAAAGGTTTGCATATAGATCAACCATGGTGGTGGGATTAGCTTCAAGATGGCATCCAATCGTCCGGTAAAAGTGAGAATTAAAACGGCCAACAATGGTAAAAGTAGTACTGGGCCAAGTCGTGGAGGAAAAGTGGAGAAATCGGAGAAGAAGTCGGTAAAGGACAAGGAAGAAATTAGTACAACCCAAAGAGTGACTACTATGGTAAGGGTGGCAAATACTCTTTTCTTCCTAGCATCCTCGAAGTCACACTTCGTCAATAGATACCACAAGCGGTTCATTATAAACCCAATACACAGCAATGGAAAAAATATGAAAAGAAGCTCGCTTATCTGATACATTTGTTAGAAATACTTAAGCAGCAACTCAATAGCATTTTTGGCAATGCTGTTATAAGGAGGGTAAATAGGCTTGACCGAGGTCAAGCCTATTTTTTGTTTAAGGACAGCTTTTTCATTGGAAAAGGCCAAAAATCCAAAATGACCATGCGATTTTCCAATACCGCTGTTGTTTACACCACCAAATGGTAGCTCGGGATGCATAAATTGAAGAATGTTGTCGTTAATTGCCACCGTACCGGAAGAGGTTTGTTTTATTATGTTCTCCTGGTTGCTCCTGGTTTGGCTAAAAATGTATAACGCCAGGGGTTTGGGTTTACTATTGATATATGAAATGGCCTCAGTCAGATCTCTAAATTTTACCAGAGGTAGTACAGGGCCGAATATTTCCTCTTCCATGATAGTGGCTTCTTTGGGTACATTGCGAAGCAAGGTAGGGTGTATGAAGCATTCTTCTATATCAGTTTCGCCACCAAGTTCTATTTCCGCGCCCAGATCGACTGCCTGGTCGATCAATTCATGAATGCGATTAAAGTGCTGTTCATTAATAATCCGAGCATATTGAGAGGATTCTTTAATTCCTTTACCTTCATCGTCAAATAACTTATCGATGTATACTTTCATCTCATCGATCAGCGATTCCTTCACTTCTTGGTGCACTAGAACATAATCAGGGGCAATACAAGTTTGGCCTTTGTTAAGTAATTTCCCCCAGATTATTTTTTCAGCCGCATCTGGAATGTTCGCCGTCTCATCAACTATCACTGGGGATTTGCCTCCAAGTTCAAGTGTAACGGAGGTGAGATGCTCCGCAGCGGCTTTCATCACGATTTTTCCTACCTGCGGGCTACCGGTAAAAAAAATATGATCAAAGGGTAAAGCCAAAAGTGACTGCGCGATCTCCTTGCCGCCTTGGAAAACTGCTACTTCCGCTGGTTCGAATAGCTCATTGATCATATCTTCAATCAACTGACTGGTATGCGGCGTAAGCTCCGAGGGCTTGAGCATTACAGTGTTTCCTGCCGCCAGCGCCGAAATAAGGGGACCTATAGCCAGATTAAAGGGGAAGTTCCACGGAGCAATTATCAGGCAGACACCTTTTGGCTCGTATACCACTCGGGACTTTGTACCTAATAATGATAATGGGGCTTCTACCTTTTTAGGCTTCATCCAGTTGTGTAAATGTTTGATTGCATGCCTAACCTCGGTAAGCACTGCATATATTTCTGATAAGTCTACCTCTTCAGGTGGTTTTTTGAAGTCCTGGTAGACAGCTTTTTGTATGTCCGTTCTGTGATCTAATACCCATTTCTTGATTTTTTTTAGGCGCTGTTTACGATCATCAATGTCCTCATTTCTCAACGCAATACTCATTTTTTTCTGCTGTTTAAAAATGGGAGTAATGGTAGAGGTATGAACGGTTTTTTCTTTTGCTGCAGTGGCCATTAGACAGAAGTGGTTATGTACTTATACTAACGAAGGTTTTGATTTTTTGATTTCGTGGGATGATAAAATACAAAAAAGCCTCCTCTTTTAAGAGCAGGCTTTTCTTAATATCGTTGGATCTAAGATCTATTCTTTCAGGATTTTAAACTCTACCCTACGGTTTTTAGACCGACCATCTTCGTACATATTATCTGCTACTGGATTCTTCTCGCCAAAGCCTCTTGAGATAACCCTATTGGCTGCAACACCGTTTTGTACCAAGTAATCAAATACTGCCTTGGCTCTTCGTTCAGACAAGGATTGATTATATCCTTCAGGTCCAATGCTGTCGGTATGACCGCCAATCTCTATCTCAATGCCTTGATTATTGGACATAAATTCGATTACTCTTTTCAGTTCGGGGTAGGAGTCGTCCTTTAAAGAAGCTCTATCGAAATCGAAGAATATATTATTCAAAGTGATCGTTGCCCCAACTTCAACAGGAACTAGGTATAGATCTTGATCAATTTCCTTGTATTCTGTTAAGTCGTTCAGATCGATGTTAGCGTTCACTGCGACGAATCCTTCAGCTTCAGCTAAATAACCATACTTGGCCCCTGAAGGTAATACGATCTTGTAGCTGCCTGTTTCAGGATCTGAGGTAGCAAGCCCAACCTCGGTACCATCGGGTAGCTTTTCATAAAGAATTTTTACACCGCCAATGGGAGCATTGCTCTTAGAGTTAAACACTTTGCCTTGCACCAATACAACCGGAGCTGGTTTGTAGAAAATAGGAAGATTTAACTTAAAGATGTCTAAGTTATCTTCCCCTACGCCCCTCGAGTAATAAGCATATTCTCCGGAAGCTGGAATATTGAAGAACTCATCGTCATTAACTGAATTAACATCCGGACCCATATTTTCAGGTTCACTCCAATTTTGCCAAGTGTCATCTAATCTCCTGGAAACGAAAATATCAGTTCCACCGAAGCCAGCAAAACCATCTGATGAGAAATAAAGAGTTTCATCATCAGCAGCCAAGAAAGGTGCCGATTCTTCACTAGCTGAATTAACTACATTACCCAAGTTCAACGGCTCAGTCCAGCTTTCGTCATCTTTCATAAAGCTGGCGTAAAGATCCCGATCTCCATATGAGTCTTCTCTTTCAATTGCCATCAACAGTGTTTTGCGATTGTTGGCCATATAAAAGTTAGCTTTCTCACTGTAGTTGTAAAGGTTAACAATTTCAAGTGCTTCAGGTTTGGTCCAGCCGCTATCGGTTTTTCTACTAACTGATACCCCGGATTTCATTTTCCCATTGGGCAGGTATTCATTACCTAATAGCAGTAAGATAGTGTTCCCATCGGGAGTAATAGAACTTATATAGTTTGGACCTTTGTTGTTCAAAACGGGACCAAGGTTTCTTGCAGCTTGCCACTCGCCAGTGGATTCATC
>JBPCUG010000679.1:0-2999 GCA_051011275.1 Cyclobacteriaceae bacterium
AGGCAGCGCATCGATCCGTTTTTGAATATTATTAAGCTCTTTTTCAAGCCTGGATAAAGTGTCTTTTTTGGCCTTTTTTAATGATTCAAGCTCTTCCAAAGATTGGGCGAAAAGCCCTCCAAAGCTCATGGAAATTGCAAGTGACAACAGTATGATAATCTTCATGACAGTTCTTATTTAATAACAGGAACATAAGAACAATCGAAGAATTGAACAACTCTATTGGAAATTACGAATTACGAATTTGTGAAATAACTAAAAATTAAGAACTCAAAACTTATAAGAGATTCCTGCCAGGAAATACGATTGCAATTTATTGTCAATGGTATCGAAGGTTGCGTCCTCATTACCTAACACGGTGATCTCATAATTCAGGGTTTCTTGTCTGTTACCTCTCAGTCCGAATTCCAAACCAATACCTATATTTTTCCAAAGGGTATAGCCGAAAGCGTTGGTCCAGGTCCAGTTAGACAAATCAGTATTTTTGTAACTGAGAAAATTAGATAGGTTAGATTTTATAGAAATACCGCTGGCAAACTCCCTGGAATAATCTACCATGATCTTAGCACCAAATGATGACTCAAAAATTGATTCAGAGTCAGCAAAAACTATATTGGTATTCAATGGATGTACTACCACAAAGAATCCAGTAGCTGGTGACCAGGTTCCACCAACTCCGAGGTCCAAATAACCGGGATCATTGAAATTACTTAGAATACTCGACCTGTATTCCATCAGCGCAGACGCAGCAATAGTCTTAGTAAGTTTTCTCCCGTATAAGGAAGAAACATTAAAGATATCGGTGGCTTGCCGGTAGCCGTCTTCATCATCCGGATCATCTGTATCGTCGAATTTTACCCAACCCAGGTTGAGCGTACCAGCGCTTCTCCAGAACTGCTTTGGATCGTCATAGTTTGCATAACCATTTACCGTAAAGCCGATGGCCCCTCCCTCGGAGTTCGGAATTTCCTTCTGAAACCAATTGCTGAAATTGGCAATATTGATCCCAACCGTTCCGAATGCACCAATGTGCCATCCTGGTAATGCATCAATCTCGGCTTGAATATCGTTAACTTCATTTTCGAGCCTGCCCAAGGTATCTTTCTTGGCAGCTAGTTTCGCTTCAAGCTCCTCCAATGTTTGAGCGGACAGAGTCGCTACAAATAACAGTAGAGGAATAATTAATAGGGTAAATTTTTTCATAAGTTGAAGTGATTTAAAAGGTGATGAGGGAGTTCGTTTTTGGCATAAGATTCGCAGACAAAGATCGAAAAATTGTTACATTCTTTGTTATTAGAATCCAATAAAATTGTGAAATTCTAGAAATCCGGATCCAATCCCAATTTTTCTTGTAGTACCTTGAGCGTGGGATGCTTTTCTGATAGATACTTGAATTTTTCCGCGGGAGTGTAAATAAGTGGTTTCGATTCGTCCAACTCAAGTTCTGCTTCCAGTTTCAGACCGTCATTCTTCAATTTGTCCCTTAAAAAGGGCATCAAATCTGATTTGAGACGGTCCACAGTATCAATTTGAACACTACTGTTGAGTTTGATTTGAACGGTGAGTTCGCCCACCAGTTCGGGGTCCTGGCTTAGTACCAGAAATTCTTGTTGTTTTCCTTCTTTACGTTTTAGGTCAGCAAATTCCTGCCAGAATTGCACCAATTCTTTTTGGGTAAATGTCTCGGACCGTCTTGGTGTTGTGGATTCTACCACTTCATCAATAACCGGCTCTTCCTCCGCTACCTGGCTTTTTAGCGCTGCCAGACTGGGAAGTTTGGTGGTGGATGCAGGGCGCGAGGTGCTTGGTGCTTGGCGCTTGGCGTTTGGCGTTTGGCGCTTGGTGCTTGGCGCTTCATTGGGGTTTGTTATTTGAGATTTGTCATTTGCCCTGGGCTCCTGACGCCTGGTGCTTAGAACTTTGTTGGGCTTTGTTATTTGAGATTTGTCATTTACGACTTGCTCGTCACTATAAGATTTAAAAGTTTTTTTTTTAACCTGTTCAGCAGCTAGTTGTACTGCGGATGGAACATGGGCAATCTTCATCAGTGCTATTTCCACATGTAAACGAGGAGTTTTACTGCTCTTATAACTCAGATCACACTGATTACATATATTTAATGCGGTAAGGAGAAAAGACTTACTGGTCTGCTGGCATTGTTGTAGATAACGTTTCTTAACAGAGTCTGAGACTTCCATTAATTGTACAGTATTAGGATCCTTACAGACCAATAGGTTCCTAAGGTGCTCGCTCAGACCATTGATGAAATTATGGCTGTCAAAACCTTTGCTTAGGATCTCTTCCAAGGTTAGTAGGGTATCAGAAGTATTTTCCTGCAGCAGGTAATCGGTAACCCTGAAATAGTAATCATAGTCCAACACATGCAGATTGTGCAAGGTGGCTTCCAGCGTCACTTTGTTATCCGCTGAAAAAGTTACAATCATGTCGAAGAAAGACAAAGCATCTCTCAAAGCACCATCGGCTTTTTGTGCAATCAAGTGCAGCGCTTCCTCTTCCGCTTTGATCTTTTCCTTTTTGGCTACAAATTTCAGGTGATCCACCATATCTTCTATCCCAATTCGGTTGAAGTCATAGATCTGACAACGTGACAATATGGTAGGGATCACTTTGTGCTTTTCGGTGGTTGCCAAAATAAAGATGGCATAGGAAGGAGGTTCTTCCAAAGTTTTCAGGAAAGCGTTAAATGCCTGGTTGGAGAGCATATGCACCTCATCGATGATATACACCTTGTATTTACCATACTGAGGAGGATAGCGTACTTGATCTATGAGGTTACGAATGTCGTCCACAGAATTGTTGGAGGCCGCATCCAACTCATAAACATTCATGGATTGGGATAATTCCTGAGATTCGTCGAATTCGTTAATGGTGTGAGCTAAAATACGGGCACAAGTGGTTTTGCCTACTCCACGAGGGCCGCAAAATAACAGCGCCTGCGCCAGCTGATTTTTTTCAATGGCGTTTTGAAGGGTCTTAGT
>JBPCUG010000680.1:0-13352 GCA_051011275.1 Cyclobacteriaceae bacterium
TTACCTAAAAAAGGAAGAAATCCGCTGCCAACCATTTTGTATTCCAACTCGCCTTCCAGCGGTCTATCAAAATCTTCAGAATTAAGCAAGGGAAAACGACCATCAAATGATTCACAGCTATTGGGGCCAAATGCTCGGCGAAAATCGAACTCCTCATAGATGTTCCCGCGCTTAACCATGAAATCGACTTCTATATTGTTATGATTTGGGTTGAGCTCAATGTGAACCGTATCTTCTATTAGAACTTCATCAACGGTGGGGTTAATAACGAAATCACATGCGTTAAATTCCGTGGGAGCCTCTGGGTCACCAAAAAGAATTAAGTTGTTGCTGCCGTTGCGAGGGAATATTAGCTCGTCGTACTTTGGGTCACTTTCAAGGCCGCTTAAGCCCAAGTCACCATCTCCATCTTGAAAATTTATGGTAATCAACAATTCGTCAAACCCACTGCTTCCTCTTTTGAATACCACTGACTTAAATCCGATTTCTGGCGTAGACGGGAATTCCGGCGGCTTTTCGCACCCAATAATAGCCAGGGATAACACGGCTATTAAACAAAATAGTTGGGAACGAATGCTCATAAAGGTACTTATGCTGATAATTTTACCCATTTATTTAACATGGATGTTAAATTTAACACAATTAATTGAAATTTAATAGCTCTACTGGTAAACGCATGGCCGACTTTAAAAGTTTAAAATCAGCAGTTTTTGATTTGGACAGACACAATTTTGAATCTCATGCCTTAAGATTGTTTCAGTACCAAGCTGGAAGTAACGAAGTTTACCAGGACTATATGAATCATTTGGAAGTTGACCCAGTTAAGATCAAGAAACTCGTTGACATTCCATTTCTACCAATCAGATTTTTTAAAAACCACAAAGTTGTCACTGGTAAATGGTCAAAGGCCTGCGTATTTGAAAGCAGCGGTACAACGGGCGAATCCAGAAGCCAACATTTTATTGAGGACCTTTCCTACTATCATCAAATAAGCCAGAGAATATTTGAGCAAAACTATGGGCCGCTTAATCAGTATCATGTTATTGCATTGCTGCCCACCTATTTAGAAAACAGACAATCCTCGTTGATCAATATGATCAGCCATTTTATGGCCGTATCAAACTCTTCTGATTCCGGATTCTATATGAATGACCTGGAAAGAGTAGCAAAAAAACTGAAGGAGCTAAATGTCTCATCAACCAGGAAAATTCTTTTATGGGGAGTGAGTTTTGCTTTGCTCGATCTTGCTGAGAAACATGATCTGAGCCTATCAAAGTGCCTGGTGATCGCCACTGGGGGTATGAAAGGTAGGAGAGAGGAGCTCACGCCGGTTGAATTTTATGATATCCTTCGCGGACGCTGGCAAGTTCCGTTGATCCACTCCGAATATGGAATGACCGAGCTCATATCACAGTGCTATACTATAGAGGAGGGTCTATTTCAGCCTCCCCCTTGGATGAGGGCGTACATACGTGAAGTAAACGATCCATTCAGTTACTGTCCCTACGAACGAAGTGGTGCTATCAATATCGTGGATTTGGCTAATGTTCATACATGCGCTTTCATTGCCACTGATGATGTGGGCCTTGCCCATCAAGACGGTTCCTTTGAAATATTTGGCCGCTTGGATAATAGCGACCAACGGGGATGTAATCTTATGGTACCTGAGATTACCGATTAGCCTCCGCGTATTTGGCAACATCTTTTTCAGTGATCTCGCTGCCCGCCATGATCACCAATCTTTCTACTACGTTGCGAAGTTCCCGAATGTTTCCTCTCCACTCAAATTTTTTAAGTTCATCAAGGCCTTTCTTATTGAGGACCTTTACTGTATTGCCATACTCTTTGGCAATGTCATTGAGAAATTTGTTTACCAATAACGGGATATCTTCTTTTCGGTCCCTCAAAGGAGGAACCTGTATCAAGATCACACTTAGCCGGTGATAAAGATCTTCCCTAAAATTCTTATCTTCTATTTCTGCCTTTAGGTCCTTATTAGTAGCGGCCAGCACCCTTACATTTACTTTGATCTCCTTATCACCACCTACTCTGGTTATTTTATTTTCTTGTAAGGCACGCAGCACTTTGGCCTGAGCCGATAAGCTCATGTCGCCAATTTCATCCAGAAATAAGGTGCCCCCGTTTGCTTGTTCAAATTTTCCTTTCCTCTGCTTGATGGCCGAAGTGAAAGCCCCTTTTTCATGACCAAACAATTCACTCTCAATCAACTCAGCGGGAATAGCCGCACAGTTTACCTCAATCAAAGGCCCTTGCGATCGCTGACTTTTCTCATGAAGCCACTTTGCAACCAGCTCCTTACCGGTGCCATTGGGGCCGGTGATCAAAACCCTGGCCTCAGTTGGAGCCACCTTATCAATGGTTTCTTTTACATTCTTAATGGCAGCAGATTCCCCAATAATGTCATAAGTTTTAGATACCTTTTTTCTTAGAACTTTGGTCTCAGTAACAAGTGAGGACTGGTCCAGTGCGTTCCTTACCGTGACCAATAACCGGTTCAAGTCCGGCGGCTTTTGGATGAAATCATACGCTCCTTTCTTAGTAGCATCTACAGCAGTTTCGATAGTGCCATGTGCGGAAATCATTATAAATGGGGTATCAATACCCTCTGAAGCTGTCTTTTCCAATACCTGAATACCATCCATTTTAGGCATTTTGATATCACATAAAACAACATCGTATTTATTTTGCCGGAGCATCTCTACTCCTTCCTGCCCATCTTGCGCTTCCGCTATTTCATATTTCTCATATTCAAGGATCTCCTTAAGAGTACCCCTTATGCTTTTCTCGTCATCAATAATTAGAATTTTCGGCATTCTACTAATTTAAAATATTAAAATTGCGGGCCTATAAGCCGGGTTCTGTATTCCCACTAAAGTGGGACTCTTATCATTTATCTAGTCTAGTCATCACTGACAAGATCTATCAACCTACCCAGTCCGTTTCCAAAAGGAATTAGCGCGAGCAGCTCTCTGACCACCGAGGTGATCAACGGAATCTATTTGGCCTTTCAACCCGTAAGGTTTACCTAGCTCCCTTAGTCACCCTTGGGACGGTGAGCTCTTACCTCACCTTTTCACCCTTACCCTTACCCCAATAGCTATCGAGATAAGGGCGGTTTGTTTTCTGTGGCACTAGCTGTCTCTATCACAGTAAACTGCAATAGAGCCTTCCTGTTAGGAAGTACGGCGCTCTGTGTTGCCCGGACTTTCCTCCTCCATTCCTCTAAAGGAAAAGCGGCGATAAGACAGCCCGCAATCGTCGCAAAATTAGTGAAAAATCTGAATTCACCGATAACCTAGTGAACATCGATACCGGTAATCTTTCTTTCCCAGTCATCTGCCGCTTCAGCTACTTCCGAGATCATTTCCCTAAGATACTCTTCATTCACTGTGTCAACAAACGAAGATGCCTCTACTCTGAGATAGCCATCTACGATACTAAACTTAGCATGACAAAATCGAGTATTGTGCCTTAAAAGTGCTGAAAGATCAATGGAGGATTCGTACTGGCAAATTTTTGATGAGATCTCGATTAGTGGGCGCTCATAAACGTTATTGGCATGTTTATTACCGATGATGGTTTGGTAACGACCATCACCAATTGGAACTACTACAATGCTTTTGCTATCATCATATTCGGAGTATTTGCCGCTAACTTCTTTAGCGTATTGCTCCATAAACTTGTTGAGGTCCATTGTCGTTTGTTTGGACTATAAAAATAGGTGAGTTGCCTTAAAACTGATTGAAAAATAAAGATTTATGCATTCATATCAAAAAAATAGGGCATGGAGTTTAAAACCCTGGTTTTTGTTATACTCCAGGGCAGGAGCGGGTAAGTGGATCATATTTATCAGGTAAAGCAAGGTATTGGTGAATTTGCTTTCAGTCTTAATATGTGTTAAGTCGAGATCCAAGGCTAGATAGTACTGTCGGTAAGCCTCATACCCAGCAGCTTTGTTCTCTGCCTCTCTGGCATAGACCAAGCCATCGGCCCCGTAACCAACAGCAATATTGAGCCATTTAGGAAATCGATTCTCACGAGCCAAAAATTTGCTGATATCGAACGAAAGCCATTGGGTTTGTCCGTTGTAATCCTTGATAATTTGTTCATGCCATTGTTTACCTAGTATTTCGGGTCTTAACGAGGCAAAGTCGGAGGGATAAAACGAGTATTTCGGATGGATGCGTGTTTCTTGCCAAAGCAGAAACTGACCATAGGAAAGACCGGCTCCCAGACCATTTGAAAGTACATCTCCCCAAGAGGCACCATATTCCTTTGAAAAACCATCCAAGATTTCAATCGAACTTAGCATAGCAAACCCCAACAAACTCCCCGTAGCGTGAGCCTTCTTTTCTTCTAAGTTCAATTTGGTAAGCACTACTGATGCTGCGCTACTAAGTTGGTAACTATTATAAAAATGACCGAGTTTATCAAGCTGCTTCCATTCCGGATTGTCATTGAAAAAATGGAACTTGGAACGGGGAAAGTCTTTATACCAAATCTGATTTAGCCCAATCAGGCTAACCCCATAGCCAACACCAGTAATGATCAAGAATTTATCTACATTTTTTTTGACAAGGCTATCTGAGACCTGATGCTTCTGACCATAATGTACCAGACTCGTCAGTAGTAGTAAGCATAAGCAAAACCATCTGAGCATCATAGAAAATTTAAGAAACTACTTCTGCCTAATTTTCTTAATGTCACTGGTACCGTTTGTGATTTCTTCATTGAGTATCCCGGCGCCAGGCTCTAAAGCACTGGGGTCGTTTGCTTTTCGTTTCTTTTTGCTTGAGAAAAGATCAGACAATTTGTTAAAACTTTGCGTATGTATGATACTGAATCCCGCAGAAGTACTGTATGCTGTTTTATCGAAACCAAGGGCGTCATAATTTCCACGGTTATACATTTTAGCTCTGAATTTACCATCTGGCGATAGCAAATACTCAAGGGTCCAATTACCGATTACACTGGCTAATTCGTTGCTTTGTGAAGCTTCATCTGCAAATTGACTTTCTTGTGTAACCCTAAAACGTCCATCCAGGAAAGTGTACGACAGGCGCATTTGGAAAGTATTGGTGGCTTCGGGATCGAGAGCAGTCAAATCCACATCGATTTCTAGATTTTCATCTACCTGTGAAAACCAGTAGCTCAGCTGATTGGAGAGTAATTCACTTACACTTCCTCCAATCGGATTACTACCAAAGTCAAATCCTGCTTGGTCAATACTGTTAAACCTTCTTAGAACAATTAAACTAAACACCTGCTTTTTTAATTCCTGTTCGTTGGTTGCAATTTGGTTAAGTTTCCGGTCTATGTCGGGGAGGTTCACCCCTTCAGCCATCACCAGATCAAAGTTGATTTCAGGGCTTAATAACCTTCCTGTCAGGTCAAGGATCACTTGAGCCGGGTAGGTCCGATTGAGGTCCACATTTGTTTGTTCGTCTTCGGCAAACAAAGGCTTAATGGATGTTTGCTGTCGGTAGCTGGCTTCGATATCCAATATACCTTCATAAGGATCACCAAACCAACTGATCTTGCTGCCGGAGTGAATATCGAAATCCTTATTGATAATGTTGTACAATGTAAAGTTATAGCCGCCAGAAGCTATCACAAAATCACCAAACATATTGAAGTCACCCTCAGTATCGATTAAAAGATTTAGTTGACCGTTACCACGTCCCTTGATAATATCTCCAGCTTTTAGATCAAATATGATTTCACAATAAGCATCGGTAGTTATATCAAAATCAAAATCCAAATTCACACCTTTTAGATCCACGTTTTCCAACCCTTTTTTCTCCGACTCCACTTGAGTGGTGTCATTGAAGCTCACAAAATTTATATACTCCTTTTGACCAGATTCAGATGACTCGTTAATTGGTATAAACAATCGCGTGCCTTTCTCTGAACGTGCGTTGGCTTTAATGGTCAGATTACTCATGGGTCCTGAAAACCTGAGATCACCAGTGGCGTAAGCCGTACCGTAAAACAAACTATTATCTTCGGCGACAGTGTTCAAGACTAGAAAGTTGGTTACATCTCCATCTAGAGCAAGCCGCATATCCTTAAAACCGCTGTGCAGGATTCCTCCCCTGACAACCGCTTTGTTCCCTTCTTCATCCGATAAAACTTGATTGTTTACAAAAATTCGGTCTGGAGAGAAGTCAACTTGACCGTCAAAACTATAAGTGGTATTTAGGTAATTAACTTTGAAGGAGGCATCCGCCAGTTGTACGGTACCATTTATTTGTGGATTGCGCAATTGCCCATTTACTATAACATCGCCGCTTACCTTACCTTTTAATCCAGAAAATACCGTACTAATAAATGGTTCCAGAATATTGAAATTGGCATCTTGTAACTTCCCTTTCAAATCTAGTTGATCCTCTTTCTCCGGGGTGTAGGTTCCGTTAAGTTCTACCACCTTAGATCCATCGCGAATAGTCTCCAAGTTGATATTCAAATACTTAGCTTCATGGTTCCAGTTGGACCGCGCATTAACGTCACCCACTAAAAAATCGATCACCTTGAAATTGGTTATCGACAGGCCTCCGTTTATCAATGGTCGGTCATACAAGTTTTGTAGTTCGACTACTGCATTTACCTCACCATGAAGTGGCTTATCTAATACCGGGTTAAGGTTTTCTACTTGAAACCTATTGAACTCCAATATGAGCTTTTTGCTGGTGTCTTCCGAAATCGCTCCATTTAAGGTAATGCTTTGTTCCTGGTTGTAAAGCGTAAGGCTTCGCACGTTCAGGGATTTGTTTGCAATGGTTACAAGGTTGTCGGGTGCCATTAACCAATCTCTTTCCAAAGCACGGAATGTCGAATTATTAAATTTAATTTCGGTTTTGTCAGCCAAAAATTCCAGTTGACCGCTGATATCAGCCCGGTTTTCTGGGTTGTCTCTTGCTTCAAACTGATTTTGGAAATCAATATGATCATCGTCCCAGATTGCTTCAAACGAGAGATTCTGGGTATTGGCAAAACTTCCTAACTTTTGGTGGTCTGAGAAGATATATGCCATAGCTAGTACATTGGTGCTGTCCGATATCTTGGATGTAGTTAAATCAAACAATACATTTCTCAGTACATTATTGTCATATTGAAGAGTATCAATATTGGAATTGGCTGAGAAAATAGAAGTATATCCGTGTTTAAATGATCCTTCCACTAACGTATTTCGCGAGACAGTAATTTCTGGAAATATAAGATGAAGGAAAGGGTTAGCATTCTTCAGATCAATACTGTATTCAATATTGTATGGCTCTTCATCTAAATTGGTTTTGTTGCTGTAGTATTGCCTTAATCCCTTCGTGTCATTTTTGAAATTCAGCTTGTATTCTTTAACCAACCGGTTAAGGTCTTGGAAAAGTGTAGTGAACTGATAGTTCCCGTTGGCATCGATCCTAACCCTGTTTGATTCTAGATGAAACCGTCTTTGATCTACCTTCTTTTGTGAGATCACTTCTACAGAATCAACTTCCAGGTCCCTGCCTTGGTAGAAAACTTTGGTATCACGGAATTTGGCAAACCCAACCATCTCATCAATTTCCAGGCCGGTGATATCCAAGTCAAGATAGCTGGTTACAGCAGCCTCCTGATCTGTAAGGTGCAAAGGTTGAAGGATGGCTGTATCAAGTTCTGCAACCACCGCAATATGGTCAACTCCTTCCCTTAGGTCAATTGCTCCCTTAGCCCTAAATCTCAGGTTTGGATCATCGATTGAAAGTTCTCCTTCAAACAATTCTTTGGTGAGCCGTGCATCAGTGACAATATTACTGTAACTGTAATTTTTGAAATCAAATCTTTTTACTTCCGCTTCCAGATCCAGGTCGGCTTTGGCAATTGTAAGCCCGCTACCTTTTATTTTTCCATTGATAGATACTTTCTGAAACAACTCTGGCATCTTGGTGAGCCCTCCCAGATCGAAGTTGGTGGTTGCTATTTGCCCACTGTAGTTCGCTCTCTTAGTTTCATCGTCTATTTTTAAGTTTATATCAGAAGTAAATGAGCCTAGCCCGGTATTGAAGTTTCCATTGGCAACAAAATCCTGAGGGAACCCCAGAAACTGGCTGCTGAATCTAACTTGCCCGAACTTCTGCCCTTCCTGGTAAATACGTTCCTTCAAATAGGGCTTTAAATCCCTGGCATTTACTACTGAGTTTGTAAGATTGGCATCAATAAAAGTTTCTTGAAGATGGGGCAATCCTTCGAAATTTATGGAACCGGTTAACCGGCTACTCTTGCCAAATGTAAGTTCAAAGTTATGGAAGTCAAATCCCGTAATCCGGCCACTGAAAGTCCCTGATATATTATAGATGTCATTGGTCCCCTTAAGTGAGGGAATGAAAATGGAGAGATCTTCGGTAGGTAGAGAGGTGTTTTTAAAAGCAGCTTCGATACGGACACTGTCATTGAAGAAACTCAGCGCAGAGGGGTGATTGTAATTGAAGGTAATAGAGTCCTGGATCTCGCTATTGCCAAAAGCTAATTTCAGGTCATCAAATATCATGGCCTTAGGGGAGAACCTAAAGTTAGTGGTGAAGTCGTGGATCGGCATTTCCGTAACTGGTTCTATTGCCTCCATCCATTGCATATAAAGATCAATGGTATCCTGCTTTACACTGAAGTTATTGATTTCGGAGTTCAGATCATTTAGTTGGAAATGGTGATAGTCGAAACCAACAGGAATTGAATCCTTCACAGTGTTGTTAAGAGTTAATCTTGAGTTTTCGAGAAAAATCTCCTTTATGAAGAAATCTCTTTTGTTCGGCTTATTATCAGGGTTGGTCCATTCTTTTATACTCTTGATAAACAAGGAAATGTTAATGTCTTCAACTTCGCTATACTTGATCAGATGGAAACTGCTGTATTGCAAGGTGGCCCGATCTAGATTGACGCTTTCTTGTGTGATCAATGAAGAGATCTCAAAGTCGATCAGAAGCGATTGCGCAGTTATCATCGACTGCCCATGCCGATCTTTGATGTTGATGCCTTCCAGTCGTACCTCGTCAAACCAATTGATATCCACTCGGTCAATAGTAACCGGGAAATTAATATTCTTGGTAATGGTATTGGAAAGGTTCTTTACGATTTTCGTTTGCACATATGGGATCTGAATAGCCAAGGCAAACACTAGGCAAAAAATGAAAAAGCCTGCGACCAGCCAAAATATTACTTTTAGCCAGCGTTTTTTAATACCTTGCGCTTTGGTTTTCGATTCGCTCATTATCCATTATGCATTCAACCATACTGGCCATAGAATCATCGTGTGACGATACCTCAGCAGCAGTAATTCGCGATGGTAAGATTCTCAATAATATTATAGCTACGCAATCTATACACGAAAATTACGGAGGCGTAGTTCCCGAACTGGCCTCCAGGGCACATCAATCAAATATTGTACCGGTTGTAAATCAAGCACTTCAAGAAGCAAATATACGCAAAACTCAGCTGAATGCGGTGGCTTTTACCCGCGGTCCGGGATTGCTTGGTTCCTTGCTTGTAGGAGCGTCTTTCGCCAAGTCAATTGCCCTTGCTCTCGACATTCCTCTTATTGAAGTAAATCACCTTCAAGCCCATGTGGTTTCTCACTTCATAGATGACCCAAAACCGGAGTTTCCATTCCTCTGTCTGACTGTAAGCGGAGGTCACACACAAATAGTCTTGGTGGAGGACTACCTAGAGATGAGTATCCTTGGTCAATCTCAAGATGATGCGGTCGGGGAAGCTTTCGACAAGTCAGCTAAGCTTTTAGGGCTGCCTTACCCGGGTGGACCTTTAATCGATCAGTATGCACAGCAAGGTGATCCGCTTGCATTTTCTTTTCCGGAAACTGAAATGCCAGGGCTAGACTATTCCTTCAGTGGGATCAAAACCGCCTTCCTGTACTTTTTAAGAGATAAGAAAAAAGAGGATCCGGATTTCATTGCTAACAACCTTCCGGATATTTGTGCAAGTATCCAATTCAAATTGATCCAAATGCTTGTGACCAAATTGGTCTTAGCGACAAAACAGACTGGCATACGAGAAGTGGCTATTGCCGGAGGAGTAGCTGCCAATACAGGCTTGAGGAATGAGCTACAGCGGTTGGCTAATACATATAATTGGCAAACCTATTTGCCTAAACTAGAGTATTGTACAGACAATGCCGCTATGATTGCTATGGTAGCCCATTTTAAATACCTGAACAAGGATTTCAGTGACCTGGAAGTTGGCCCTTTGCCCCGCATGAAATTTTAGACGAGTTTGGGTGGAGAAGGATTGCTATGTATCTTGCTAGCACAATATGGCTAGAGATAAAAAAAGATTTGCAAACGAAATTCAGATCAAGAACCGGAGGGCTCGTTTTGAGTTTGAGTTCCTGGATCATTTCAATGCCGGTCTGGTGCTGACGGGAACGGAGATTAAGGCGATCCGCGAGGGCAAAGTAAATCTTCAGGATGGCTACTGTTACTTCAATGGCAAGGAACTTTGGGTGAAGCAAATCCATATTGCACATTACCAAGAGGCAACCAGATTCAACCATGATCCCACCAGAGAACGGAAACTCCTGCTAAATAAAAAGGAACTCACAAAGCTTAGAAAAGCTAGTCAGGAAAAGGGAGCTGCTATTATTCCTATCAGGATGTTCATAAACAAAAGAGGATTAGCTAAGCTTGAAATTGTACTGGCCAAAGGGAAAAAGCACTTCGATAAAAGATCGGAACTAAAAGAAAAGGACTTGAAACGAGAGATAGAGGAAGGCTGACATGAAGGAAGAGCTGGTCGAAAAAGGTGTCTGCCGATTAACCCTGGTTCCGGTAAGATCTGCCCCAGCGCATAAGAGCGAACTAGTGACCCAGATATTATTTGGGGACCACTATCAAGTGCTTGAGCGAGATAAGGATGACGAATGGCTCAAAATAAAAATTGCCTTTGACGGTTATCAGGGTTGGATGCAACAGCAGCAGCACAGTGCTATTTCCGAGGAGTATTTTACTCAGATAGGTCAATCTGATTTTCACATAACACTTGACCATTTCAGTCAAATTTTGGTTAAAAATGAATATATTAACGTCCTATTGGGTAGTGTCATTCCCATCACTTCCGGGGAACTTTTTGCCGATGACACCGAGTTTTCCTTCAAAGGATCCAGCAAGCCTTTAAGTGAAAAGTGGAGTTTTGAGCAAATAAAGGAGGTAGCGGTGAAGTTTTTAAACGCACCGTACCTTTGGGGAGGAAAGACTGCAATGGGGATTGACTGCAGTGGTTTTGTACAACAAACGTTCAAGATCTGCGGATACCACCTGAAAAGAGATGCGAGCTTACAAGTGGCTCAAGGTAGCGAGGTAGCTTCAATAGATGTGGCTTTGGCAGGAGACTTGGCATTTTTTGGAAATAGTGATGATAAGATCGACCACGTAGGGATAATATTGGGATCAGGAGAGATCATTCATGCTTCCGGCGTGGTAAGAATCGACAAAATTGATCAGCATGGTATAATTAATGCTGATTCAAAAAAATACACCCATGAATTAAAAGGGATTAGGCGTATTATAAAATTAGGAAGAGAGTGTTGGTTTTAAATCAAGATTACAACCCGTTGGCTATCTGTACCACGCAACGGGCTTTTCTTCTTGTATTTTTAAATAAGGCGGAATTAGTTTCAGAAACCGAGGGGCAATTTTTACGGACGGTAAGCCAAACCTTTCCTAAACCAGCAGTCATAAGGATATTAAGGTATATCAGTGTGCCGTACAAAGGGGTGGAGTTATCACGTCAGAATATTTTTAAAAGGGACAGCTTTTCCTGCCAGTATTGCGGCACCAATGGTAACTTAACCTTAGACCACCTAATTCCCAGATCGATGGGAGGTAAGTCCACCTGGAACAATTTAGTAACAGCATGCAAAAGCTGTAATGCTAGAAAAGGAAATAATTTACCAGAAGAGGTTGGGTTCTCCCTAAGTCGTAAGCCTTTTAAACCATCATTTATCTTGTTTATTAGAGATTTTTCCGGATTCATACAAGATGAGTGGAAGCCGTTCCTTGATTACTCCTTAAAAGCTGGATAAAAGTCTTCCACGTTAATGTATTAGTAGGCTATTGCAAACTTGGTTCAATTGTAGTTGATTTGTTCACAAATTACCGGCTCGAGTTCCAGGGAACCCAAAGACCTTAACAAAGAACCAAAATTTGAATGGCAATACTACCCATTGAAAAATACAAAAAAAACCCTTCCGTCTCTTCAGATTTTTCAAAATTGAAGAAGGTACTGGTGCATCGTCCTGATAGAGGCATTGAAATGGTTACACCATCAAACGCCGAGTCCCTTTTGTATGACGATATTGTGTTTCTGCCTCAAATGAAGTGGCAGCACAAGAATTTTCACAAAATTTTATCTGCGTTTTTAGGTAGTGAAAATGTCATTGAATTTCAAGTGCTCCTAAGTGAATTGCTCAGCAACGAGACACAAAAAGCTTCCTTGATCAAGGTGGTGGCGACTTATGAAGGGCTGGGTCCGGAGATGGAGCAGAAACTGACACAGACTAAGCCCAGAAGGTTGGCCAAAGTGTTGATCACTGGTCGGCTGAAGGGAATGGATGAATTGCTATTTCCGCCACTTCCAAATTTTATTTTTACCCGTGATATAGGGGTGGTGGTAAATGACCATTTGCTTACTTGTTTGGCTGATAAGGGGCCAAGAAAGCGCGAATCGATACTGGCCTGGTTTGTATTTCATCGCCACCCAGTATTTCAGCCATTTCAAAATGAAAACAAGTTTATCGACCTTGCTGAAGATGAGGAAAGTCTACTCGAGGAACTTGCTAATCCCGCTATATCCATCGAAGGGGGAGATGTAATGGTTATAAATAAGGATCATGTATTCATAGGATCAAGTGAGCGTACCAATGAAGCCACAATCTCAAAAGTGGCCCAGCTTATTTTGGACAAAGGAGTATCCACACATGTAACCCTAATAGACATACCAAAATTAAGCACTTGTATTCATCTCGATACTTTATTTACGCAAATTGCTGAAAACGATTTTGTGGTCTACGCTCCATTTATGTTAGGCCCTGGCAAAATAAAGATCAAGCAATTCCAAAAGGGAAAAACTAAATCATTTAACTCCTTCGAACAGTTGCTAAGTGAGATCAATCCAGAGGCTCGATTAATTCCTTGTGGAGGGGGAAAGTCGCCCTTCGATGAGCGAGAACAATATGCCAGTGGCTGTAACTTCGTAGCCTTGAAAGATGGGGTGGCAATTTCATATCGAAGAAATGTGGCTACATTAAAAGCGATAAAAAAACTTGGATATCAAATCATCAAAGTTGAAGA
>JBPCUG010000681.1:0-4461 GCA_051011275.1 Cyclobacteriaceae bacterium
CAAGCTCCATTGCTGCGAAAAGATTCATTTTTGAAGCTTTCTATTTCCGATTCATTAGGGTCAAATACCTGATCAATTTGATCGAGAGAAAAAATAATATTTCCCCCGGAGTAGCTTGCAGATACCAACTGTTCCACATCCCTTGGTGAAATCCCATAGGTTGAGATAGCGCTTTTGTTGACATTCTCAAAGACCTGATCCAAATCATTGATGAAGCTAAAGTTGTTGGTATAATCTCTACCCAACATTGGAGTTACTTCAGACGCAATGTAGGTGTACTCTTCATTGGAAAGTGTCTCGGTTAATACCTGATCGCTTATGGTATAGCGGGCCAGAAAAAAGGTGGCAAGGAAGGTGAAAAAACCAACAAAGAAGAAAATCAGCCCAACCGCTTGAATGGTTTTCATAAAGTGAAACTTAAGCAAAAAGTCTTTGAAAAATACCTCGTTTCTTCGGCACTACCTGGTGATCGGGATTTTGCTGGTTATATGCCTGGATGATAGCTGGCTCGTGGTGCCTAAAGAATTCAGGATCAAAGTTGGCTGTCGATAGATGCTCAAGAACATAGTCAATACTCCTTTTATCCTTGAGCCATTGATCAAATGATTCATGACGCCATCTGATGCCGAATGAATTGATGCCTAGAAACTTCCGGGTGGTTTCGTGATACACCATCTTGACACATAGCTTACCCTTAGGGTGCTCCCAGTAGAACTGTACCTCATCATCCCTAAGCTGATTCCAGACATGACCATAGGTTTGATATTCAATATCGAGAAACTTAGCCGAATTAAACCAGATGCCTGGTTTGTAGGCTGTTTTTTGCTCGCATATCGTTCTGGCCACTACTTCTCCCTGCATTCTACCAGTATACCAAACTTGTTCTATTGGTCTTCTGTTGGGCAATGGGGTTTTGAATTGTGCGCAATCCCCTATGGCATATACATCAGGGATATTGGTTTCCAGGCACTCGTTGACCAAAACACCCCGGTCAGTTTCAATTGCACTTTCCTCTAAGAACTGTATGTTTGGGCTAACACCCACGGTCAACCCAACGAATTGGCAGTCGATGCGCTCGTCGTCTTTGGTAACTACCCCCATGACCCTTCCATCTCGATCTGAAAGAATTTCCTTAAGCTCGGTCTCTTTACGCAGATCAATATGATGTTCCAAAACGTGCCGACTCACTAGTGAGGCTTCTTCCTGGGGCAACACATTGTCCCAAAACTCCTTTTCTCTGATCAGCATGCTTACCGGGATATTTCTAGTAAGCAGCATTTCCGCCATCTCGATCCCAATTAAACCGCCGCCAATGATCACTGCCCTATCTATGTCCATGGTGTATTTTTCCATTAATTCGAGATCGGGGTAGCTGTAGAGGCCCTGAACCCCATCAAGGTCTTGACCAGGCCAGCCAAACTTATTTGATTTTGAGCCGACAGCAAGGATCAGTTGATCGTAATGTATCTCATCTCCGTCAGCTAGTAGTAGTGCCTTTTGACCGGTGTCAACTTCTTTTACGAAAGCCTGTACCAGGTCAATATTATTCTTTTCCCAAAACCAATCCTCGTAGGGTTTAGTATGTTCAAACTTCATATGGCCCATGTATATATACATCAAAGCGGTTCTTGAAAAAAAGTGCTTTGTCTCGGAGGAGATTACTACTATTCGCTTCTCGCTGAGCTTTCTTATGTGTCTGGCTGCAGTTACTCCAGAGATACCATTACCAATTATGACTACTTTTTCCATTTTGGTCGTTCCCCAAATACAACAGTTATAACTTCTATGAGACGGCTAAAGTTCAAAACGCTTACTTAGCTTTCAATTCAGTTAATAGCTCTCGAATTGATCCGAATACTTTACCTTCTAATTCCCATTCTGTCGGAGCGATATCGGATCTGATCGTAATGACTTTTTCAGCTTTGTCTTTCGGTTGGAAGCCGTTTCTGCCTAAAGCCGCCATTGTCCAATAAAGAGCCTCCCCATTACCAATTACTTGCACTGCTTCTTGTTCAGTAGAATTAAACTTAAATTTTCCTGTGGACAAATCAAATTCTACATCTTTTTTAAAGAACGTTTCTGTAATGGTTCCGTTCAGAGCTAAGTCCTCCGGTAGTCCTTTGATCAGCTTACCGGCTTTGTTTATGATCCACAATTGATCTGCCGTTTGTAAAGCTAGTTCCAACTGATGAGTAGCAACAAGTATGGCTTTTTTTTGTCCGGCAGCTATTGATTGCAGTAAGGTCATTATTGACCATTGGTTGCTAATGTCAAGAAATGAGGTGGGCTCATCCAGGATCATAATTGACCCTTCTTGTGCTAAGGCACGGGCTATCATGACTTTTTGCATTTGTCCGTCACTCAACTTATAAACGGGCTGTTTAGTTAAGGGGTTGAGATTGGTTCGGTCCAAGGCTTGTCGCACTGACTTCCAATCACTGGCAGTCAGTTTTCCTAGCCAATTGGTGTGTGGGTAGCGGCCTAGGGCAACTAGCTCCTCTACGGTTAGGTGACTTGGGGGTAGATTATCAGTAAGCACCAAGCTAATCTGTTCAGCCATTTCGTTACGACTCATCTCCGATTGAGGTTTTTCCATCAGCCAGATATCGCCAGCCAAAGCTTGTTGGACCCCAGCTAAGGTCCGAAGCAATGTGGATTTCCCCACACCATTTGGACCCAAAATACAGATCAGTTCTCCAGGAGGTACTTCAATGTCAATATTGGAAAGTATAGGTTGAATCCCTTTGCCCTTACCGTAACCCACAGTCAGGTCTCTCGCTTTTAGAGGATTGCCTTGTGATGCCATTTCCATTATGCGAAGGATCGGTTCAAGTTTCTTTGTCGCATTAAGATCCAAACTACTATAGGGGCGCCGATTAGTGAGGTGGCTGCGTTGATAGGCAAGGCCTGTGTTTGCCCGGGGATCTGAGCTATGATATCACAAATCAACATTAATGTGGCACCCAACAGTGCAACAGAGAATATTAAAAAATGGTGATCCGAAGTCTTAAAGGTTGCTCTGGCTATATGAGGTACGGCTATACCGATAAAAGCCAATGGTCCACAAAAAGCAGTGATGCTTCCAGCAAGTAAGCTGGTGCTAATGATAATCCATAACCGTGTGGGCTTTAAGGCAAGCCCCATGCTTTGGGCGTAGTTTTCTCCCAGTAGTAAGGCGTTTAAACGTTTGGCAAGTACTATAGCAATCCCAATGCCTATCAAAATAAAGAAAACCAGGATTTTCATTTCAGACCAATGTACGCCACCTAGACTGCCGAAGGTCCAGATTAAAAATGTTTGTATTTGCTCGGCCTGACTACCGGCTTGGAAGATACTGACCAGAGCCCCGCTCAAACTTCCAAACATAAGCCCTACAATTAGTATAGTGGTATTGTCTTGGATTCTCATAGAGGCTAAAACCACTAAAATCAATACCGTGGCGGCACCTAAACTTGCCGCAATCACAGTAAACCATCCCATTGATATTCCCAACCAAACCAATCCAGTTGTCCCGGCGGTTGTAAGTACTAGTAGGGCTACGCCAAGACTGGCGCCGGAACTTATACCCAATACAAAAGGACCCGCTAGAGGATTCTTGAATAAGGTTTGCATTTGCAGTCCGCTAATGGCCAAACCGGATCCGGCAAGAATTGCGGTTATCACTTTTGGCAAGCGAAAGTCGATAACAATGGTTTGCCAGCTTGACTTACTTGCGATCCCACCACCTAAAATGTTTAGCAAATCAGGCAGAGGAATTTTAACGCTACCTAGAGCCAGGTCGATCATAGCAAACACCATGGTAAGCCCTAGTAACCAAAGCAAGTGCAAATATTTTCTACTCATGCTGTACTTTTCCTGGGAGCCTCAATTTAGCTTTTTATAAAAATAAAGTTGATGCTCAGGGAATAATTCCGGATGTAATATATGAAGGAGGTCAGCCAGGACCATATCAGGCCGCGCATAACCTAATTCCAGAAATTCATTACCTCCAGTTGCTCCGATACGCGCATTGTAGTTATATACGTTGCCTTCTTTGAATGCGCCAAATTTTTCATAGCGTGGATCCTGGGCCCTTATTTCTGCTAGGCTGTTATATGATCCTACACCTATCCAGTAGTCAGCACCATGAGCTTGTGCGTACACTTCTTCAAAGTTTAAGGCCAGACTCCCTGATTCTTTATTGTGTGACCACACATAACTGCCAGCGGCGTCTTTAATAAACTGCGCAGCATAACTTTTACCGCCTGGCTGGTACCATACATCTCCATAGACAATGCCAGTGTAAACGGTTGGAAGAGCTGTGAGCTGTTGCACTTTGGTAATAAGGTTAAGATAGTTTTCTTCTATTTTCCCGAATACCGAATCTGCTTCAGCTTCTTTATCAAAGAAAGCAGCGGTAAACTTAATCCACTCTGCACGACCCAGTGGGGTTTCCTCCATGTAGTCGGCATTAAGGACTAC
>JBPCUG010000682.1:0-2523 GCA_051011275.1 Cyclobacteriaceae bacterium
GTAAAGTGTCGTTGTCAAATGTCAGGCTGCCACTTAATTTCTGACTCAGATTATCATTAATAAATCGAATAACTTTTTCTCTCAACCTTAAATCAATTAAATCAAATGGAATATCGATTTTTCTATAGCTATCTGTAATCTGAAATCTGTTACCATCAATTTTATAATCAGATATTTTATCCCAGTGAATTTTCTTTTCCTTATGAAGGGAATAAACAAAGTCGTCGTTTATTAATATTTGCAGCCAAAATCGATTTATCGACTCGGCTATGATAAATAACCCAATAACTAAAGTAAAATTCAAAATCCGATCAGGTAAGTTTATAAAGTTGAAATAGTAATTGACCACTACAAGTATCCCTAAAACAATAAACTTAAGAAGAGCAGATCTCTGTAATGATGTAGTATTTAAACCAACTACGATTCTTTTTTTTCGATGATTCAAATACATTGCTAATCGAATTAATCCATAGGCTAAGGCAATAATAAGTCCGAAGGTTAGCATGCTCATTACTTTAGTAGTTGGCTCTGCATAAAGTAGAAAGTATAATATAATTACAGTTGTTGGCAGTCTAATAAGTCTTAAGATGATCGCCATAAGGTTCAGCGGATAGTGCCCATTGACACTAAGATATTAAATGATTGGTTAGTCGCAAGAGACCCTCCGTCCACCTGCTCCTGATGGAGAGGATCAGTTTGGTAAAACCAAATGTTTTCCTGTTTCAGGGTCATTCTTACGCCTTTCGAGCTCTGCTCGAATCTCATTGGCGCGCGCTTCAGTAACATCATAATTGCGCATCACATATATAGCGACCAGCGTTCCGAGAATAGGGAAACCGGAATAAAAGGCTCTCAAACCTATAATAGCCGTTTCGGACTGTACCGCCAGCTCGGGATTAAATCCTACTACAGTCATGATGGCACCACTCAACAATCCCGCTATGGCAAAACCAAACTTTACCATCCACCAGTAGATGGCCCCAAATATTCCCTCTCTTCGTTTACCCGTATTTAATTCGTCAAGGTCTATCACATCGGCGGTCATTGACATCATTAAGGTAAATAAACTCCCAATACCAAATGAGAAAAATGGTAAGGCGAATATGAACATAAAGGGTTTCCCAGGAATGAACAGAAACCAAAGCATGATGTATCCAATTAGTGATATACCTTGTGAAAGGACAAAGGCCTTCTTCTTCCCCATTTTTCTTGACATCCGAGCTACTATAGGTATTACTAAGAAGGTGGTAATCAAGGAGGCCAAGCTACCAAATAGCGTGGGCCATACACCGGCAGCACCGGCATCTCCCTTAAATAAATGCCAAACAATAATAAAGAACGAAAACGCCGCTATCGTGTTAAAAGCATTAAAAATAAAGAAGGTAGAAATACACAGTTTTACAAACGGCTTCGATCTAAAGGCTTCCTTAAAGCCATCGAAAATTTCTTTTAAACTACCTCCTATGTTTTTTATAGTAAGTGGGGAATAATCTGCGTCCAGGGTCGATTTACTTTTCAGGAATATGGCAGGGACCATGGCAAAGATCATACAAACGATACCCACCCCTACGGCAAGCTGTCTGGTGGCCACATCGGCCGACTCGAACAAACCTTGGTCGTACATTATCACCCAGAACCAAGGCGCGATCACCCAAGCCCATTGACCGATCCATTGGGCCACTGCCATGATGCTGGTGCGCTCATGAAAATCAGTACTCATCTCATAACCCATGGCTACATAAGGGACACTAAAAATTGTTAGCCCTAAATAGAAGGCGAACGACCAAAGCAAGAAGTAGGTAAAATTATAGTCGATGCCATTCTCGCGATAGAGTTGCCACATGATCACAAAACTTACTCCCATGATCACCGCCCCTAATAACACATATTGCCTTCTCCTTCCCCAACGAGATTTGGTGTTGTCTGAAATGAAACCCATAATAGGATCAGTGATTGAGTCGAATACCCTGGGGAGGAAGAACAATACGCCCCACATCCAACCAGGAAAACCCAAGTCTTGGACTAGAACTACCATGAAAATACTTAGCACAGCTGGAAACATCTGGTTGGCCAACATGCCAATACCAAAGGCAACCTTATCGCCAAAAGGTACTTTGCCAGCAGTTGCTATGTTAGGGTTACTCATATCTTTGGGTCTTCCATTATCTAGCGTAAGTGTTAAGTCTCGATTTACCGAGTAGTCACTTGGGTTTCGGATCGCTAGCCAAGTTATTAAATTATTTGGCAGGCACAAGAGAACGATTCATTAGGCACAAGTGAGGAACACTTGCGCCAGAGGAGGCAACAAGCATATGGAATAAACCCAGAAGGGCTCGCACACTCTTAATTCTATATGATTATCATTTATTAGATTTAAATAAAAAATATAATAAGATGAACAAGAAGTTACTACCTGCATGCACATTTCTATTCAGTATCTGTGCTTTTTTGTTGAGCTGTTCTGAGCAAGAAGCTGCAAAAAGAGAAAAAATGAACGTCGTTTTTTTTCTAGTCGACGATATG
>JBPCUG010000683.1:0-3042 GCA_051011275.1 Cyclobacteriaceae bacterium
ATATATTGGCGATCACTCCTAAAGGTTCATAGACAATTCTTTCTTCCATAGAAACTCCGTGATAAACGGTTTCATCCTGCAACCACTTTTCGGCATTTTCCAGAAAGTACTGGATGCGAGCCCGACCACCTTGAATTTCACTATGAGACTGAGCTATTGGTTTACCCATTTCCTGAGTGAGTATTTTTGCGAGTCGTTCTTTTTCTTGATCCAGTAATTCTGAAAATCGATGGATCACGTGAAGTCGTTCTGTGAGTGGGGTTTGGTACCAATCGGGTTGTGTTGCTTTGGCTTCTTGGTATAACCTACCAACCAATTCGGGTTTGCTTACTTCTAGCGTGACTATTACTTCTTCCGTGGCAGGATTGACTATTTTCATGTGGGTGCTAGAAAATTAACACTCGTTCTATTTAACAATATTCTAAAAAGTGATGATAGATCAAATCTCCATCTATAAGTTCTCCTTCTGAATGGCGAAAGAATTCGGGGTGCCACTGCACTCCCATCACTTTTCCTTCAGGTGCTTTTGTCCAATGAAAAGCTTCGACTAGACCATCCTCCGAACTTTCCGCCAGTACTTCCAAATCATTACCCAACTTCTTTACCCCTTGATGGTGCACCGAATTGACCGTTCGTTCTAACCTGCTCTGGTGCAATTTGTCTAACAGCAGGTTAGGACTAAAACTAACTTCATGTGTTAACTTATCATACTGATGGGCATCCCTATGCATAAACGCTTGAGAATGATCCGTCTCTATATCTTGGTATAATGTACCCCCGAAATATACATTCATCAACTGAAATCCCCGACAGATCCCGAGCACCGCTTTCTCATTTTTTATGGCGAAGTCCATGATCTTTAATTCATATTGGTCTCTGTACGGGTCACCAGGCCATCGATCATTGGCGGGGTCACCATATGTTTGTGGCGCAATATCCGTACCCCCTTGAAATACAAACCCATCCATTTCACTTAAAAGCGTTATTAACAGTTCATCTTCCAAATCGGGCAGCAAGACAGGTATTACTTTTTGCTGAGTTAAATACCTGGCCATATCATTTTCAAGATAACTTAGCGACTTAGGACCAAATACTATGCGTTCCTTATCCGGATACATAAAGCAAGCTGATACACCTATTTTTTTCATCCTACGGCTTGATAATAAAGTTCTTTGATATCATCTATACTAGCATCCCTAGGATTAGCAGGCAAGCAAAAATCGTTTACAGCCAGATCACTTAAGGCTGGGACTATATCTCTTGTTACCCCGACTTCCTTTAAGTTTAAAGGCAAGCCTATACGCTGATTAAGTTCGGTTATTGCTTGCGCTACCGACTGACCATCAAGATTTGGTAATCCCATTCCATGCGCCATATTTTGGAATCTTGGCTCTTGTCCGGGGATATTAAAACGTAGTCCATGAGGAAGATTGATCGCATTGGCCAACCCATGATGCATATCCAATAAAGTGGATAGCGGATGTGAAAGGGCATGTACAATTCCCAGCCCCTTTTGGAAAGCAACCGCCCCCATTAGTGAAGCCAGCATCATGTTGCTTCGGGATTTTGGATCTGGATGGTTTACAGCCGTGTCAATAGATCTAAAAATCAACCTAGTGCCTTCAAGAGCTATTCCATCGCACATCGGGTGATAGCCTTTTGCCAGATAGGCTTCCATATTATGTGTAAGTGCATCCATACCAGTGGCTGCTGTGATGGGGGGCGGCAGTTCATAAGTTAACTCAGGGTCAGCAAAAACGATCTTTGCCATTAGCTTGGGATGAAAGAGAATGCGCTTCCTTTTCGAATCGTCTTCGGAAATAACAGCTGCTCGGCCAACTTCGCTTCCGGTGCCAGAAGTGGTGGGGATGGTGATAAAGTGCGGTATCGGTTCGGTTACATATTGAGCGCCACCTTCCAGATCATCATAATCAAAGAGGTCCCGCTTGTTGTGGATACTTAGCGCAACGGCTCTAGCGACATCCATCGATGCCCCTCCTCCTATCCCGATGATGCTATCACATTTCATTTTATTGAAAGCATCACGACCGGCAAGTACATTTGATTTAATTGGGTTTTTGTTTATTTCCGAAAATACGTGAGCGCTAATCTTTTGAGAGGCAAGGCTTCCGATGATCTTCTTGAAGAAATCTAGCTGTCTAACTTGAGGGTCGGTAACAATTAATGGGTTGATCAAGTTCTGGTCTTTGAGGTAAGGACTCAGTTCATTGGTAGCACCAGGACCAAACCGGATGTTAGTAGGAAAATTGTAGGTATATATTTGTGATGGGTTCACTTTTGGAGTTTTGGTTTTTCGCAAAGTTTACGCAGATGATGCCGCTGAGTTGCACTGATTATAGGCCGTTAACGATTCTAGTAATGTTGTTCTTGAGTGATAGCGAATTAAAGTTAATTAAAAGGCCAAGCTTTTTATCACTAAGCTTTAAGTAAGTGAGCAACTGTTTGTGATGAACTCCTAATAATGCTTCCACTGATTTTATTTCGACAATTACCAGATCCTCAACTAACAGATCTAGCCGAAATCCTATGTCCATTTTAGTTTCTGCGTAGGTCATTGCACACCAGCTGCATTTTGATATTGTAGCCCAATCCTCTCAATTCAAATGCCAAAGCAATCTCATAAACTGACTCTAGCAATCCCGGCCACAAAGCCGTATGCACCTTAAATGCGACACCCCTTATACCGCATGAAGTATCATTTTCTTTCATTCTAATCTGCGAGACTCTGCGATGTATCAGCGTAACTCTGCCTGAAACAAATCATTCAATTACTAAATCACCAATGACTATTGACAAATGACCAGTAACTGATTAAATGATTTCAAAATACCTCTTCAATTCCCAATCAGTAACCACCGGAGCGAATTGCCTTACCTCCCACTCTCTGGTCTGCGCGAAATGGTTGACGAATGCCTCTCCCAAAATTTCCTTGGCCAGGTCTGAGGTCTTCATAGCTTGAGTTGCTTCCTGCAAAGTAGCCGGCAAGGTACCATACTGATCATCCCGGTAGCCATTTCCTTT
>JBPCUG010000684.1:0-4951 GCA_051011275.1 Cyclobacteriaceae bacterium
CATGATGTCACAGAGTCTGAAGACAACAAATGGTCCTCATCAACTTTGACTCCTGGCGCCTCTTGGGGGTTAATTGTGGGTGAAAGCGCTGATTACTATTGCTCCCTGCACCAGGTAATGAAAGGAAAGGTTTTAGTCGAGTAAAGTTGGATAGATTCAAAAATGGAATTCAAGGGTATTCCTGCAGTTCGAATTCTTGATTACTATTTATTGGGAGCATCATATTGACCTACCGAAACCGTTTATATATTTCTTCCGCAAAATCCTGCGTTTACATCTGCAAAAACAAATACGTGCCCTTTTTATTGGAAGTCAATAAATCTTCTTTTCCATCACCATTCATATCGGTGATCTCAATTTGAGTACCTACTCCTACTCCAACATCTATTTCCTCAATCAAAAATTTCACTTGACCAATTGAATCCAATTCAGGTTCCATCCAAACGATCTTCAGTGGGTCATCCCAACCGGGATCATTTCCATTGTGCGCTAGGTAGCGTTTGCCGGTAATCACATCAGGTATACCGTTTTGATTCAAGTCGCCCATTGCTACTGAGTGAACCTGAGACATTCTGATGGGTATTTCATGTTTAACAAAAGAGGTACTACCTTCTTGTTCAAACCACCAAAGGCCATAGCGATGGGCCGAGGTCCCTATAAAATCTGCGTCGCCATCTCTATCGACATCCCAAATAGGCATCTGAGCAAAAATATATTGCGGGTATTGCGGATCGGCTAGGCTATCAAAAGCCAAATAATGCAATCTCCAATTTTCTTTTTTTGTATCTCCTGGCGCCTCATACCATCCCCGAGAAGTAAGCACATCTTTTCTGCCGTCTCCATTGACATCGCCAAAACCAAGGCCATGATCACGCGACCCAGGCGCGTACCAACGGCTTTTCCTATCCCACTCAGGGCCACGCAACGCCATCTCATCGGTACTACCTATCGTGTAAACCTGCCAGAGTGAATCCACCTGCTCACTAGGCTGGGCCCAACATAAATGGTACAAGGTATCTTGCACATTTACTCCGGCCAGTAAACCTGTTTCGCCGGTACCGAATAAATCCACCAGCATTGGGCTCTCTCCGTGATAGGCTTTTACTACCTTCCGCTCTTGCCAATGGCGATCCGGGCTTTGTGGATTTTCATACCAATAAACTGGTTGGTTCATTACCGGATAGACCAGCACGTCAGGCCGGCCATCCCGATTGACATCCATCGATTGTACGGCAAAGGAGTTACTGTAATAATTATATTCAGAAGTCGGCTTGTCTTCCTGAAACACTGTGTTCAGAAACTCACCAGAGGGGCGGATCTCACGCAGTTGCCAATCAGGCGCTTCGTACCAAACATCCCCAATCACTATATCTCTGGATCCATCTTGATTGATATCTGCAGAGGTCACACTTTCTGATCGAAAAACTGTATCAATGGTGGTCCTTTGAAAGCTTGGCACCTTAGTTTGGCTTCCAACTTTGTGATTTGAGGGGTTTTGACATCCGTATATGGAATAGCTAAATACCACTAGCAGATAATATTTGCACAGCAGATCTCGAATCATGAATAAAGTATCAATGGTGGGAAGGTCAAGCAAGCCAAGGTCTCAATACCTCATCAATATACACTCCATCTTTCAAAGTAACACCATCCGGATCGGTGATGCACTCGTCGCATTCGTCTTCCATAATGATCCAACCCTGGTATCCTGATTCTTTCAGTTCTTTTGTAATGGTCTCAAAGTCGATATCACCATGTCCTGTCAAGGCCCAGCGACCATCATCGTACATATCTTTATAGTGAACCAGGTTGGTTTGCGACCGATATTTGCGCGTGATTTCCACCGGGTCCATACCACCTTTGGCTATATGCCCAATATCCGGACAATAGCCAATCACTTTGGGATCCAGACCATTCAGCAATATCTCATAATCGGCTTCTGACCGGTACACTGATCCCTCAGGTGAATTGGGATGGTATGAACAAACAATGCCTTGGTCAGCAGCCCGCCCAGCGAAGGCATTTACACAGCTCAATAAATTAGTCTGCCTCTCCTTCAAATTTGATCGATCTTTACCCGGCATCTGGACCAGTAGCAAAATGGTATCGGGAAAATGAGCCATAAACCTTATCCATTTATCTGCTCGAACTCTTTCCTCATCCGTTTCTTGAGGATACAACCAATCTTCCACTACAGCTAGTACCGCCAACTCCTGATTGTATTGGTCCAGAGCCTCTTTCATCAGCACCGGATCTTCAAGGTGTTGCATAAAACTGGTTTCCGGTTCTATCCCGGCAAAACCTGCCTTGGAGCAGATCTCCATGATGTGTTCCAACTTTCCTTTATATTGTTCTCCCGGCATCTGCCAGGTATAGGTTTCACAAGCTAGTTTAATAGTGCCCATAAGAAATTTTTGTTACGCATTTTGGTACTTGATTAAGTAGTAAATCTTGTGTTGGAATATTGGAGTATCCCTGGGTTATGAGCTGAGTAAAAATTCCAAAGTGATTCGATTAAACCTTTCCAGGTCCTCCCAGTGATGAACATGGCCACCGCGAGGAAAATGCTCAAGCCGTGATCCGGGGATCTTTTCGTGCAAGAGCTCCGAAAACGTAGGCGGTGTAAATATGTCCATATCACCAATGGTGATCAGCGTTGGCACCTTTATCTGGCCCAGCCGATCAACTGAATTATGGTGGATACAAGCATCTAATTGCCCTTCGAAACCCTGCTGCGTCTGCGGGTTTTCATTAGCAGCCGCTTCCTCTTGCCCCTCCTTCAGATCAGCCAAACCAGTTTCATAAAAAGGTGGAGCAAAGATCCAGAGTTGCAGTAGCTCCATAAAATCGTCTGGCTTTGCGGTTTTCCGGATGCTCTTGAGGTTCTCATAAACCGTTTTGGCATAGGTATTAAAAGATGGCCACGTGCTGATCAGTGCCAGACAGCTCACTCTTTCAGGATGGTTTAAAGCCAGCTCTTGAGCAATAGCTCCACCCATAGAAATACCAGCAACTTTAGCCTGAGTTACACCTAAATGATCCATAACCGCTGCTGTATCATCAGCCATCATCGCAGTACTGTAAGGCCCGTGAGGAGCATCTGATTTGCCTACACCCCGGTTGTCAAGAATAATGCAACGAAAATGCTGCTCATATACCGCGGCATGCTTTTCCCACACATTGCCGTCGGCGCCAAAACCCATCAATAAAACCAAGGGATCTCCAATACCTCTTTCTTGGTAGTAGATCTGGGTCCCGGAGGAATTAACAAATCCTTCTTTGTCACTCATACTGTTGAATCTAATTGTTTACTCTAATATCCTTTGCGTCTTAGTGATCTTGTGGTGCAAAAGTTGCCAATGCTGAAAGAATTCACGGAGGGGCTAAACATCAGCTTTGAGCATACTTATCCCACATCGACCTAACAAAGTCATAGCCCTGCTCATACACCTCTTCCAAACTTGGAGCATAGTTTCTCCAAACATTAATATTTGAGGCAAATTCCGGCTTATTTCGGCTAAAAGCTTCTATGGTCAACCAATCGTCGTACCCTACTTTCTGCAAGTTATCAAAGGCTTCATCCCAGTGCACCTGACCTGAACCTGGAGTCCCACGGTCACTTTCTGAAATATGCACATGACCAATCAAGGGTGCATATCTTTGCACCGAATCGGTAACACTCTTTTCCTCAATGTGAGCGTGATGGGTATCAAAGATCATGCGGCAGTTAGGGTGGTCAACGGCCTTGATCAAGATTGATATATCGGCCAAGGTATTATACAGATAACATTCAAACCGGTTGAGTGCCTCCGGTGTAAGTAGAATGTCCAGGGTCTCTGCGTATTCTGCCGCCTTTCTCAATACTTCTGCACTCCATTGTCGCTCTTCTTCTCTTGGGGGCTCACCTGAGAAATAAGCAAACGCTGAATGGTATGGACCACATATCACATCCACACCTAACTCCGCCCCCATATCAAGTCGCCACCGCATTTGTTCTACTGCGTTGGCTCTCACCTTTGCATCCGCGCTTGCCGGATTACCATCTTCAAATATTGAAGTAACCGCAGTACAACCTAACTCCAACTCTTTTATCCGCTTACCCAAATCCCTATACTTTTCAGTGCCTTCATCTCCTATGGGAACTTCCACGCCGTCAAATCCTGCAGCCTTAATTTTTTCTAGAATGGGATAAAGTTTCTCATTGATATCGGTGGTCCATAGCAATAAGTTCATTCCGATTTTCATAGGAGATCAATTTTTATGGGTCTGAATATATCAAAACTACAGATTCAACGCAATCGCAAAACTATGGATAAAGAGAAATTTAACGTAGCGCTACTTGCTCCTTAGTTTTTAAATAAGCCACTAAGTTGATCACCTCGGCATCGGTCATGGTTTGCAGCAGGCCTTCAGGCATCATCGAGTTCGGGGTGACTTCCCTCGATTGGATCTCAGATTTATTGATCACTAAAGCTTCTTGCCCAACTACTCTCATAGTGAGCTGCCGTTCATTCTCAGCCACCACATTTCCCATATAGGTACGTCCACCTTGGGTAGTGACAACCACCATTTTATAATCGTCTTGGATCTCCCCACTCGGATCTAATATGTTGCTTAACAGATAGTCTAGATTGGCGCGATTGGAACCGGTAATGTCAGGACCCACAATTCCGCCTTCCCCATACATTTTATGGCAGGCGCCGCAAGCGCTTTGAAATAGCTGTTTTCCCTTTACAACATCAGCCGTAGCTAATGCTTCGTCGGTCAAAAGGGATTCATATTTGCCGTAAGCCTCTTTTTTATTGTCGGAGAGCTGATCAATAGGGCCCCACACCTCTACAAAACCATTACCCACTACCCTTCTCAATTGGCGTGCGACATATGCAGGAATATCACGTTTTGGTATCCTGCCCTCTTTGAGCTCTTCGGTCAGTACCCAGCCGTACTGAGA
>JBPCUG010000685.1:0-3638 GCA_051011275.1 Cyclobacteriaceae bacterium
TCGCAGGTCGAGATTTCTATTGCTATGCGTTTGATAGTACCTTTCTAGAGCCGGTCCGGATATAATAGTCTCAGTGCAACCGATATCTCCACAATAACATTGGCCTCCGGAGTCATCTAAAAAAGTATGCCCCCATTCACCACCGATCCCTTGGGCACCGGCCAACACTTTCCCATTGATTACAATGCCTCCACCAACACCAGTGCCCATGATCACCCCAAAAACTACTTTGGCATCAGGGCAGATATCCGGAACAATTCCCATTCTGGCTTCGGCCAAAGCGAAGCAGTTAGCGTCATTGGCCATTATGATTGGGAACCCTAGCACTTTTTCCAGGTCAGCTTTAAAGGGCTTTCCATTGAGGTTGGTGGAATTGCTATTTTTTAAAGTCTGGGTAGGAGGGTCCAAAGTTCCTGGAGTGCCTATGCCGATTGTCTGAGGATGGTGGCCTACCTCTACAGCAATATGATCGATCAACACTTTAATTCTTTGAAGCACATGCTCATAGCCTTGGTCAGCTTCGGTGTCAATTCTTTGTCGAGATAGGACCGAAGGGTCTTCGTTCGAGCGTAGTACCACGCCCTCTATTTTAGTGCCACCCAAATCGATTCCCCAGAGATTATCCACGATAAACTGTTTAGATTTGAACCAAGATTTGAAATTGTTAGGAATAATTCAACAATCGTAAGGAGTTTTTGCCAAACGCTCCTTGCCTTACCAAAACCAACCGACTACAAATGCAGTGACGACCAACAAGATCACCGCCAGTACTCTATAGTTTTTATACCAAGGGTAGGCCTTTAATTCCGCTGTTTCCTGGGTGAAAATCTCCTTTTTATAAGTGTATTCTGCAACTTGTACCGGATCAGGGCTAGCTGAGGCCAGGCTTATAACTATGTGCAAAAACAAACAAATGCCAAACAACAAAGTAGCTTTTCCCAGAAAGTGCAGCTCGTTAAGTGTCGGAACCCAGTCATTTACCTGGGATAGGATCATAAAAATGGCGAAAGATCCACCAAAAATCAGGCTGAAGAAAGCTCCGGTACCATTAGCACGCTTCCAAAACATACCTAATACAAACGCTGCAACCGCTGGCGGGCTGGTATAGGCAATAACCAATTGCAGATAAGTCCATAAAGAATCGCTTACCCTTTCAATAAAAGGGACCCAAGAGGAAGCTAGAACAACCAAGATCAACGTCGCAATTTGGCCCACCCTTACAAGTTGCTTACTAGTTAGGTTGGGCCTCAACTGTTTTACAAAATCCATGGTGATAAGGGTCGAGGCGGAATTAAAGGTAGCCGAAACCGATGACATCATCGCGGCTAACAATCCGGCTACAACCAGTCCTAAAATTCCGGTGGGAAGTAACTGGAACAATAAAACAGGGTAAGTTAGGTTTGGACAGTCCGCCAAATTATCACAAACCTCTCCACTTGCCACATAGTTTAAACTAGAGATGTCGAGTTTATTAAATAGTAAAAGCGCCAACACACCGGGAACTATCATGATAAAGATTACGGGTAGTTTCAAAAGCCCGGCAAAAAGCGCTCCCCAGCGACCATGGTTCAAATTTTTGGCTCCCAGAACTCTTTGAACCATAAACTGGTTGTTGGCCCAGAAATAAAAGCCTAACAATGGGACCCCAGTTAGCAGTCCCCACCATGGCATAAACTCGTCATTATTGGGACGTACAATGCTGAAGACCTCCTCCGAATTTTGTGGAATGAATTTTCCTTCCGCCGCACGGCCGCCGAAGTCCACCTCGCCAGCAGAAAGCATTGAATCAAGTTTTCCCATCATGGCATTCCAGCCCCCACCTAACTGATCAAAAGCAAAGTAGGTGAGTAGACATGAACCGATGACTAGCAGAATTGCCTGAATCACTTCGGTTTGTATTACGGAATTTAAGCCACCCGGGATGGTGTAGGCAGCAGCAGCAACGGCTAAGATAATAATAATAACTGTTGTGGAGACGTCTGGGAAAAGTAATTTCAGAATGATACTTCCAACGTACAAAGCAGCAGCGGTATCGACCAACACATTTCCCAATACCGTGATAAAGGAAAAATAGTACCTGGACCTGCTGTCATATCGTCTCTCCAGAAATTCAGGCATTGTGTATACCTTAGACTTCAAATAAAAAGGCAGGAAAAAGATGGAGAAGAAAATCAGTACAACGACGGCAAACCACTCATAGTTATATACGTTAATATTGGTTTGGTAGGCGTCAGAGGCTAGACCAACCAAAGTAGAACTGGAAATGTTTGCTGAGAAAAGAGCAATGCCAACTATAGGCCAGGTCATGGTTCTACCGCCCAAAAAGTAATCCTCAGAACTCTTCTGCTTACCCTTGCTGATACCGTACCAAACAATACCTACCAGGTACACTATAATGATAACAAAATCGATAGTGCTTAGGCCAATATATTCCATAAGTTCTTAAATGCTTGTAAGTAAAGAGGAGGGGGGCACGATACTAGGAATTAACTGATAATCTGTCATAAGAGGATCAAAAGACAGAACATAATAGCAAGATTTGATTAGAAAACCATAGGCTTTTATGCTTTGCAAGCGAAAGTTGATTTTGCAATCGTTTGCGATGAGAGACAACTGGTTTGCTAAAATTTAATCCAATTAAAATGGATCGCTCTGGTACCTATTTTTTAAGTAAAGTTATTGCTACACCATTGGTCCAGCCAAAGCCATCTTGAGTGGGATACTCACCGCCACCGTTTTCAACGTTTAAATCTACCACATTGTACTTCTCCATCATTTTGCCGGAGCTTTGAAATACTTTTTCATTGATCTGCAACCAACGGTTACTAATTTCATCAGCTATCTCATGCTGATCATAAAGTTTCAATCCTTCAATGGCCATCCATTGCTGCGGCGCCCATCCATTGGGGTAATCCCACTGCTGCCCACTATTGTTTGACGTACTCACGATACCACCGGGAAAGAGGAGTTTAGCTTCCAGAGTGTGGGCGGTTTCTAAAGCTTGATCCATGCTGGCCAACTCAAAGTACAGTGGATACACTCCGGCGGCAGAGATGACGTTGGTGGGTTTCTGGCTGGGAAAATGATAGTCCATAAAGTACTTGTGCTCTTCGCTCCAACAAAACTCTAATATGGCATTTTTTCGAATTTCAGCCTTTTGTTGATATAATTTCGAAGTCTCAGATTCTCCTTTTTCACTGTATAATGTTGCTATGGAAGCTTCAATTGAGTAAAGCAAAGAATTAAGGTCAACGGGAATGATCTCGGTGGTGATAATACTGCCCAAGTCATTAGGATCGGTCAACCATCGGCTGCTAAAATCCCACCCTGATTCACAAGCGGATCGCAAATTTTGAAAAAGCATTGGACGCTCCGCCTCAGGCACATTTTCTGCTAGTTCCAGATCTTCACTGTAAGACTCGGAACGAGGTTTGTCGGAGGCATCCCAATACCGGTTCAATACTTTGTCTGGTCCAACCATAACCACTTTTTTAATGGCATCTCCCACTTCATTGACTGAGTCCGAACCTTGCATCCAAAATTCGTATTCCCGTTCCATTGAAGAAAGATAAGGCAGCGCTGCTTGCATGCCTTGGTGCTCCGCCAGCAGCATGACCATCAAAGAAAAGAAAGGTGGC
>JBPCUG010000686.1:0-3946 GCA_051011275.1 Cyclobacteriaceae bacterium
ACAAAATGACGACTTGACTTAGGTGCCCTCTTTTTTAAGGCTTGGGCTTTTATCCATCAAATACTGACGTTTACCTCCCTTTTATGATTTTTTTGAAAACCAAACCGCCTTCGGTCTGAATCCGTAGATAGTAGACTCCCGGAGTAAGCTCATCAATATGAAGTTCAACTTTTCTATCGGTAATAGGAGTGCTGTCTAGCGTAACAAGCTTTCCAATACTGTTGAACAGTTGTATTTGTGTAGAAATAAAGGGTTTTCCAGCGCTTATGATTAAAGTGTTGGTGGCGGGATTCGGGTAGGCTGCCACAGTCGTGCTGCCGTCAAGAACTACCTGAACAAATTCCGAATAACTAAATTGACCGTCAAAGTCGGTCTGCTTAAGCCTATAGTATGAAACCCCTTCATATGGTATGGTATCGACAGTTTGGTAGTTAAGGGTTTGTATGCTAGTGCCAGCTCCGGGAATGGTAGTAACGATCTCCCATTCGGCTAGGTCTCGGGTTCTTTCTATGGTAAAGAAATCATTGTTGGTCTCGGTTGCGGTAACCCAAAATAAGTCAACCCAACTACCGTTGACTTTGGCGGAAAAGCTCAGCAACTCTATCGGTAATGGATTCAGTGTAGAAGATGAGCCTAATGTGAATGGGCCAAAGGTTGAGATCGCACCGGAACTTATTACCGTACCAGCTGCGGCGGTACCGGTGGTTCCACCATTGCCATGATCTCTCCACATAACACCGTCCCAGCCGGCGACTAGTAGGCTCGGGGGATCAACCACAACGCTATTGCCATCCCATGTTAATGTTACAGATACATTTGATGCTCCAGCCGTTCGATTTAACTCCCAATATTCGACAGTACTAAGATTATTGATTGAGGCATCTTTCATGCTTCGACTAAAGAAGGGATCAGGATCTGTTTCAAAGTACTGAGCTTCAAATTGATCAGTTGTTGCCGACGGTGCGGAAATGGCAATCGCTTGATAATTATCATTATCACCCACCGGAAAAGTGAAAGCATCATTTCCAATCTTTCGCACTGGCCCATCAACATGACTGGCATCAGACGCACCGGTTGCGGTAGCGTTATCTGGAACAACCAAAATGTTAGTTGAAGTTGAAGCCACCACGCCGTCAATAAAAATAATGCCACCATTTACTGTGGCCAACCCCTCCGTAGTTACTTGGGGGTTCGTTCCAGACGTGTTGTTGATCTCCACAATTCCATAGCTAAAACTATCACCGCCATCTCCTGCATCTTGCGCAAACAACTGTGAAGAGTTGCCGTTATACTCTACCGTAGCCCCGATGGCCGCGTCTAATTCTCCAAACATATTAGGGCTTCCCTGTCTTACAAAATCTCCACCGATTTGAAGTTCACTAGTGTCGTCTAACCGTATTTCTAGGTCCCCTGAACTTTGGGCATTAAGGTTGATATCGCCAGCAATAGTGGCACGTCCTGTATTTGCCAGATTCATTAAGGTCAAGTCTGTATTAGCAACACTGTTGGTAAGGGTAAGATCTCCGCCCACGGTGTAACGGGTATCATCAAAAATGCGTATTTCTATTCCTTGTCCTGTGGTTGGTGAATTTTGGATATAAGTTGCACTACCTGCAATATTCAATTGAGCTGTACTCCCCGCTGTATTGTCCCCTAAATCAATATCAATATCATCTGCGTTGGTAATGGTAGCCGCCATATCGCCTCCAACATTTACAACGGCGTCCCCATCAACTTGAATGTTGATATCTTCAGAAGTGCTACCGTTCAAATTAATAGTGAAGTCTGTATCTATTTGCAAAGTTCCCCCATTTATATCGAAAGTATAATCGTCATTGCCTCCACCATTAGTGGTAACTGAAAAACTGCCGTCAACATTTAAGGTAGGGCTAAACCCCGCTTGAAGATCAAACTCTCCTCCCTGTCCATTGGTGTGCAATAAAGTAAAGTCACCATCGATATCCATTGTAGCATTGTCATCAATGTCAATATTGAATGTTTCTCCACCGCTAGAGGTCACTGAAAGGTCCATTGCTATGTGAAGCAATGCGCTACTGCCATAAACAAAAAACTCTATATCATCACCACCCGACCGGTTCACAGTCAAACTTCCACCGCACTCAAATTGAGCAGCGCTACCCCCATTGCGGTTAAGCCCGATCCTAAAGTCATCACCTCCAGTAAAGGTTATATCCATGTCGTTATTGCAAGTAAATATGGAAGCCTGATCTATATCTATAGTAACCGTGCCATCATTAAATAGAGTGCCGCTGGAATTCGCGGTTAAACTATTAATGGTTATGTCTCCTCCGTCCAGATCGAAATCAATTTCTCCCATATCGACTGCCCGTGTGACCGAGACGTCATTTATATTGATATTGCCATCATTGGCATCAAAGCGCAGATCCTGCCCGTCACTGGTGCCATTGCATACCGCGTCGAGGTCCCCAGTAACATCAATTAATGATGAAGCGCCCGCGGTCCTGAATTCAATATCATCTCCACCATCATGGGTAATGGAGACATCTCCACTTACTGAAAATTGCGCAGCAGTCCCGGCGTTGTTGTTCATATGAATAAATACGTCGTCTCCGCCGTTTTGGTCTATGGTTAGATTTCCGGTAAGATCCAAAGTGGAGTTATCATCCATAATGATACGCAGTTCATCACCACCATCTGCCGTTAGCAACATATTGCCGGTGATATTAAAATCACTATCATCTTCCATATCAATCTCTACATCGTCTCCTGCACTGATGGTGTAAGAGAGGTCGCCTGTAAGATTTATGATGCCATCATCTCTAAGGTTTATTTCCAAGTCTGCTCCAGTATTGCTATTAGTACGGTCCCAATTCATATCACCCTCTATATCTACTCTTGCAGTATTACTTACCTGCAAGCGGCTACCGGACCCTCCGGATCCAGAGAAATCAGCATCCAGATCTCCGTTTACGGTCAAGATGCGGGTACTTGATACATCCAGGTTCGTATTGCCCGAACCTGTTCCGGTAAGCAGGCAATTACAAACGGTATAGTCATCGCTGTTTCCATCAATATCGATATTATGTTGTATCTCTACATTTACAAATTGGCCATCGGGTATTGGAGTGTTATCCCAACGACTGGATTGATCCCAATCACCGTTTTGTGTTGAGGTGTAGTAAGTATCCTCCTCTGCAGCCACTGCATAAAAATCCCCAGCACTAGCTGTTCCAAAGGTAAGAATTGGTTGGTTTTGGCTGTTGTATTGTGAGGCGACCCAGCCAGCATTTTGCGCAGTGGTTTCTACCGACACATGGTCGATCACTCCATCCCAGGCCTGAGCAGCAGAGAGAAATACTCTGCCAATTTCAAACGATGCTGTGTTGCTAGCTGTAACTGCCGGTATGGTGCCAAAGAACGACAAAGGCACATTCGCTCCATCTACATACATTTTTAGGCGGTTGGCATTGCCTACTCCGGAACCATCAAAGACCATAGATATATGAGCTGTTGTTCCCACGCTGAGCTGAGCTGCACCGGTAAATCCATATGCGCTGTTGCCAACGCCACAGGTCAAACCATCATTATGCCCTTCAAAACTAAGATGTGTAGAATTAATCCCTAGATAGGTTGCGAAGGCATTGTATTTCGTCACGATACCACCATAATTCACGAAACTCTCAGGTGTTACCCAACATGATAAGGTTAACTGAGAAATGGCTTCCATTGCTGCTAAATCGACTCCTTGAATGTAATCAGAAGTAGAAGACTCAAAATCCTGACCATCGACAATTTTTGCAGCTACATCTGTGGAACCGAAATTCGTAAGGTTATTGCCATTAACTGTGGCATCATTGAAGTCGTCATGAAGTCTGTATACTGAGAGGTAATTGCTATTCCAAGTATTGGTGGTTGATTGGTCCGTAGTTATGCTCGATTTTCCATAAAGCATATGGATATCCAC
>JBPCUG010000687.1:0-5391 GCA_051011275.1 Cyclobacteriaceae bacterium
ATCCGTAGCCTCCAAAGCCTTGCCACTTGGCATCCTGGGAAAAGTAATTAAACTCCAGGCCAGCGGTACGATTGTAGTCATTGGTTGTGAACTCATCACCCTCCATGGCATCTCGATTATGAAAATAGGCTTTTACAACTGAGCGCTCCAGCACTTGTTGATGTAGTGCAACTGAAGTATAATTTTGACCGGCAAATTCGTTGGACTCTTTGGTGCGCATATTCATCACACCGACTCGCAGATCTTTGGTAACGTTACCACTTAAACGCAATCCGTAATTTATCGGGATGGTATTGCCATCTTCATCCAGGCCAATACGCCTTGAAAAGAACGGCCTCATAGGAGGAATACCGAAATTGGAAAACAGGTCACTATTCTCTAAAAAGAAAAGCCGTCTTTCAGGAAAGCGTATATTGAAGGTAGTGAGATTGGTAACCTGCTCATCTACATCTACTTGGGAAAAATCCGGATTGAAAGTTATATCCAGATTCAAGCTGGAGGTGATAGCGATCTTGGCATCACCTCCGGCGCGGAAGTTCCAATCAGAAGGTGTACCATCCTCAAAGTCCTTAACCACTGAACCCAATGTATAAGGTATAACAGAAATATTCCCTTTTACCTTTCCTGGAGGTTGATCCCATATCATAGCTCCGGTGTAACCCAGGTCCATGGTAAGAAATTGCCTGGGTACCGGTGACCATGTATGCCAGCTATTGGAGCGCGGTTCCCCTCTGGTAAAATTAACTCCCCAACTAGTTTTATCGGGATCAAATCGCAATGTTTTAAATGGTATAGCTATTTCGACTGACCAATGATCTCCTGCAGTTTCCACTTCGGCGTACCACTTATTGTCCCAAGCTGAACTAAAACTCGAACTACCACCTGTCCTAGAGGCCAACTCGGCTCGTGTACCTGTTCTGCCTGAAACCAAAGCTTCGTATTGCACGGCCGCCGGATTTACACCAAAAACAAATCCATTACTGGCTTCATTTACCGGGTCTATAAGAACAGCAAAAACATCTCCTCTCCAAAATTCACGACTGTCTCTTTTTAAGGTAGGAATGATGTAATCATCAGACCCATAGCAAATGGCTCCAACATAAAGAAAATTATCATCGTAAGTAAGCCGGACTGCAGTTTGAATTTCCTCCCTGGACCTGGTGTCATCTACGGGAAAGCTCATCCAAAAATCTTTGGCAAAATCGGCTGCCTCCCAGGCGCCTTCGCCAAGATTTCCGTCAACGGTGATCTTTTCGATCGCTTTATTGATTTTTATCTGGTATCGGTCTTGCAAGGAGGAAGTGACTCCATTTTGAGCGACTATTAAGCCCGGGGCTAAAATCCCAAGAAGTGAGCATAAGAAGGCGCGCGGTATGTGGCTATAGCTTGTCATTTGACAACCTAATATAGCATTTTTACAGGTATTAGTTTGTTGGCAATGTCATAGTATAGCAGCATTTCTGGTGTAAAGATTAACGAAGCTCAGCTTGCTATCACCAAGGTGTCACCTGTTCCATATCCCAGGCTTTTATTGAAGTAGCAGTTCCGGTTCCTTCTTTGGCAAACAGTCTTACTTCGTTGCTATTCAGTTTTGAAGGATAAATACGTTGGGTGATGCTCTGCCGGCCGTTGGCAAAAACTTCAAGTACAGATCGGTCAATAAAAATACGCAGCTTTAAATGTTCATCTTCTTTGAGTTGAAAAGGAGCTGCCTGGCTAGTAGCGTTTTCTCCTTCAGGGGGTTCCTGGGTATAGTAACCGCGATAAATGACATTGTTTTCAATGGTCGACTTAGAGAAATCGATTTTCAGGGTCCCGTTCTCTTGATTGTAGACGATTAATGTTTCCTCGGAGTTATCCGGAGCACAACGTACTTTCACTCCAATTTCTTTAGCATCTCCAGGATCAATCTCGACCGATAGTTCCATTACATCTCCTGCTATCTCCGACAAAGTTATTTCTTGATTATTAGAGATGGTTAAATTTTTAGCTTGACGCTCACTTAGTCTTAAAGTTTCCAACTCCGGGGCAGGAGCAATGCCAAGAGTACCATCGTCATTAAGCGACATAACCCGTGGCAGGCTCACAACCGAAGCCCAGGCATATAGATCATTTTTTCCCGGTTCTACTTCGGTATCATATCCCCAAAGAGATTTTCCTCCAGTTCGGGATTCAGCAATCCAGGCAAAAAATATATTTCTGCCTTGATCGTCTATCAATGACTCCGGTCCCGAAAGTTGTCCGCCAAGCCAACTCATACGCCCATGCTGTTCGGGAATAAATCGCTGGTCTTTGTAGGTGCCAAGATAATAGTGGGTGATATTTCTGTAGGGCTGGTGCCCGTGCATCAGGAGCATGTGTTTATTACCAATTGGATAAAAATCAGGACAAGCGGCATCCTCCGATTCCTGGGTCCATTCCCGGCTGGATTTATAAAATGGCCCTTGATATTCCCAGTTAATCAGATCGGTAGAGGTGAATAAACTGGTACAATCCCCTTCATAACCAGGGCGCTTATTTTTGTTGCCAATCAAGGCATAGTATGTGCCATTCTCATACCATCCAGCCGGATCAAATACCACAAACTCATCATTATCAGTATGAGGTTTGATCACCGGGTTCTGAGGTAGTGGTTCCCACTCGATCAGATCATTATCCTTGGCAACTGAAATGCAAGTACCCTGACCGGGCACATGGTAAATCAATGTGGGACGCGGAGCATTTTTGATTGCACCTCCACTGTAGATGCCTTGCTGCATGGAGCCATCAAGTGCTGGGCTGACAGCTGGTGGATGGTAGGTCCAATGGACCAGATCACGTGAAGAGACATGATCCCACACTGCTACCCATCTGTCTTGCCCTGGCTTTTCAGGATGGGGGATCGGTGTCCGGGCTAGATAGAACAAATGATATCTTCCATTCCAAAATAAGGCGCCATTGGCATCGTTAAAAAAACCTTCAGGAGGCAGGTGATGGTACCTGGGACGATGCGGATCTTTCCAGAGAAGTTCCCTTAGGTTCCGGGCGCTGAGGATCATTTCATTTATACTTTGGCTTTCTTGATCGGCCTTAGGTAAGTCGCCATCGGCGCTCTTATTCTCCGGTTCACAGCCAACCAATAAGCAACATATCAGAATGCAGTTAGTAACTGAAAGATAGCTTAGCATTAGTTCAGGGGTTAGAATAAATATTATTGGCCACCTATAGCTTAGTAACCTTTACATAAATAGCGCTGCAAAGCGATTGGCCATTTTGGTCCATAAAGAGTGTTTCCAGCTGATGTTTTCCTGGCTTAAGCTCAGCTCTGAAGGAAGCGAAAAGATCTTCTGGCGAAGTATCAATGGTTTCGTCAAAGTCTGCAATGGTTAAACGAGCGGCGTGGATAGGCCTGGCGCCAACATTTTCTCCGGTAAAAGCCTCATGCGCTTTGATACTCTCGCCAGGAACACCGGCAGTTAGCGCAAGTCCTGATTCTTCCGGCCAGCGTCTCAACTCGATCTCATATTCTCCCTCGTGCTCAACAACCACATCCCAGTATCCGGTTTTGTTGGATGCCACCAGGTTAGGAGGGTTATCACAATAGCCGCCTACCCAATCGTTGGAATAAAGCATAATAGGATTTGATGCATCATTACCCAAATGAATATTGCGAACTTCCTCAAACAAGGGAATAGTCTCTGTATACCAAGTTTCATAATGTGCTTGCATGGCTTTTGCGATGTCCGGATATTCCTCAAACACATTGTTATCCTGGTGAGGGTCCGTGTTTAAGTCATACAACTGGTCTGGTCCTAGCAAGCGCCACTTATTCCATAGCACAATTGCCCGGTTCCATTTGCTGCCAGAGGTTTCTTGAAATGAATATTGGATGACCAGTTTCCTATCGGCAACGCTTGTTTGTGTGCCCTTCAGTAAACCGGCCATGCTCACACCGTCCCCCCGAGGTGCAGGATTTTCAATTTGACAAAGTTCTGCAAATGTTGGAAAGATATCTTGTACCTGAGTAAGCTCGTTTACATCTTGTCCATGGATCAAATCTCCATTCGGCCATCTAATAAAACATGATACCCGATGCCCTCCTTCATACATCTGGGTTTTATGGCCTCGCATGCCGGCATTGAAAATCTCTGAAGCGGCTTTACTTTGGGTGCCGTTGTCATTCAAATAGACCACAATGGTATTGTCCTTTAACTCTTCTTCAACTAAGAACTTATCCAGAGCAGCAACATTCTCATCAATATTTGCGATCATACCGTAAAAATTTGCCGGCACCTCTACTCCATTATGAGTACCAATTTTCTTGTACGGTGCCGCGTATTCCTCCGCTACCCAGTTTGGCACATGAGGCGTATTAGTAGGCAAGTAAAGAAAGAAAGGCTGATCGTATTCTTTTTGTTTGCTCATCCAGTTCATAGCCTCCTGGAAAAAGACATCGGTACAGTAACCTTTATATTGCTTTTCAATTTCTGGTACTTCGCCAACCTTAGCATATCTTAGAAAGGGATCAAAATAGGAATTACCAAAGTGATCGGCCAGCGAAGTAATTCCCCATGCCGGGTGGTGAAGTGTTTCTTGAAAACCTCGATCTTGTGGGCGATGGGGATAGCTATCGCCTAGGTGCCATTTACCAAAGTGCCCAGTCGCATAACCTGCTTCTAAGAAGTAATCTGCCATGGTAGGAACATCGTTTCTTATCATAGACCTTCCTTGGCAAACGGCGGTTGCCCCATTCCTCATCGCATCAATTCCTGTTAGAAGCTGCCCTCTGGTTGGGGTGCACATAGGGGCAACATGGAAGTCAGTAAGCCGCACACTTTCACTATGTAGTTGGTCTAAGGCAGGAGTTTTTAGTATTGGATTGCCATGGCAACTGAAGTCTCCATAACCTTGATCATCGGTAAGTAATACTATAATATTAGGTCTAGAGAAAGTATCTTCTTGAACGCTTTTTCTAGAACAGGCCAACAAAAGGGAAATTCCCCCAACAACAAATAATAGTTGGTATTTTTTCAAAATAGCCGGATGTAGTTATTCCTCAATTTAAGAAAGAAATGAAGTTCTTAAGGTAGAAAAACCTACCATTATTGGGGGATATTGTTCCTAAGCTAATATATCATGGATCACATGTCCATGAACATCGGTGAGTCGGATGTCTCGGCCGCTAAATCGAAATGTCTGTTGGATGTGATCGATTCCAAGAAGATGAAGCATGGTGGCATGCACATCGTGAATGGAGGTCTTATTTTCTACTACCCGATATCCATATTCATCTGTTCTTCCGTATACCGTACCAGCTTTGATGCCTGCTCCTGCCATCCATATGCTAAAGGCAGAAGGGTTGTGGTCTCGGCCATCATTTCCCTGGGCAAAAGGAGTGCGGCCAAACTCTCC
>JBPCUG010000688.1:0-5621 GCA_051011275.1 Cyclobacteriaceae bacterium
GTATTACAAAGACCTCCGGATAGAGAGTGCTATCAGGCTACCATATTATACCATCACATTTGGTACACCTTACAGGTTCTATCCAATCGAACCGATCTGGCCGGCCAACATTTGGATGACCTAATAATACATATTGAATCCCACCCGTGGCAGATCCAAGCGGACCCCTCGTCATACATTACTACACTAAATAATAAAATAGGTCTGCTGCTCAATCTCAAATCTTACGATGAGATACCGGACCTATTAGAGAAAACAAAATCCATAGCCATGCGATATGATCTACAGGATCGTAAGCACCTGACCATGAAATTACGATTGCGCAGTTACAATATTGAATTGGAGATGCTTCGCGATACCAAGCAATTCTCACAGGGTTTGGCCTTGATCTCCGAAGTCAAAAAGTTTCTCAATGAACATCAAAATAGTGTGCCTGCAGAATACATGGTTTTGCTACACTATCAGTTTGCCTATCTCAATTTTGTGACCAGCAATCTTCGCGAAGCTCTAAAAGATATAAATGAAATTTTACAATTTTCTACAGCCAGCGTTCGGGACGACATTTTTAGTTTTACTCGCTTCCTCAATCTCATCATCCATTATGAGCTTAATAATATTATAGTATTGCGTTATGCAGTGGCGGCCACCCGAAGGTTCCTTAAAAAGAAAAGGAACCTAATGCCTTTTGAGAAAGTGCTTCTTCGGTTTTTTGCCAGGATAAGCACTACTCCAGTAAGTCGACAAAAAGAGCTTTTTATTAAGCTTAATCGGGATCTCGTTGAAAGTGATCCTCCGCTGCTATCTGCCAGCGACTTGGATTATCTGGATTTTAAAGGCTGGATCGAGAAGAAATTGGCTAGCGGAGTTTAGGCTCAAACAAATTAAAATTTAGACAAAATATTGTAAATTATGCTGTTGTACACCTAAAGGTACATCGATCAACCTTCACATTATGCTAGCAAACCAGCCCATCGATCATTTAAAAAAGGTATCCTTATTTTCTGAGTTACCAGATCAAGTCCTACAGCATATTGCGGATAATTTACAAGAAGTGACAGCTGCCAAGGACGAAACCATTATTCGCAAAGGGGAATCCGGAGATACATTTTACTTGATCGCTCACGGATCCGTAAACATACACGACGGGGATCATTTTTTTGCCTCTTCAATTGCTGGGGAATACTTTGGTGAATACGCATTAATTGATAGTTACGAACGATCGGCATCAGTTACTGCCAATCAAGAAACGATCCTATATGCTTTGACCAAAGAAGTCTTCGATCGGATCATGCAACAATATCCAGAGGTAAAAGAATCCATCTTGAAGCAGTTGATCGAACGATTGCGTGATCTACAAACTGCCCAGCAACAACTTGCTCAAAGCAATCAGGAAAACCTCAAACAGAAACAGGAGATTGAAGCCATGAATGAGGACCTTCAGGCACTTAGCGAAGAAAAGACCCAACTCATGAGGATACTGGCTCACGACCTTCGTAATCTTTTGACCAGTAGTATAAGCATCGGTACTTCGGTCAAGGATGAACTGGAAGAACTATCAAAGGAATTGCATCCCTATATGGAAAGGCAGGTACAAACCTTATGGCGAATGAATGAGATGATCGATAAACTTCTCGACATCAAAACGGTAAAAGTTGATCAGGTAAATCTGGTTCTAACTAAGTTCAAGCTGGACGAACTGATCAAAGAGGTATGCGAAGATTTTAAGGGACTGGCCAGTACTAAAAATATTCCTATTGTAACTAAACTCAATGCGTTTATCGTTGAGTTAGATAGATCATTTACAAGACAGATCTTTGAGAACTTAATCGGTAATGCAGTTAAGTTTTCCCCGGCCGGAAAAAAAGTGGTCATAAAACTAGGTGATAAAAACGGGAGTTTAGCCGCAGAGGTGATTGACCAAGGCCCGGGGCTATCTCCGAAAGCACTAGAGCCGTTGCTCCGTGACACTGCAGGAACTGAAGAAGAGGAACTGGTTGCTCCTGATGATTCCGGGTTGAGTTTGGCAATTGTAAAGAAATATGTTGAGGCAATGCAGGGTACAGTTGATTGTCAAAGTACTCCAGGCAGAGGCGCCCACTTCACTGTAAGCTTCCCTAACTTCGAAAAGGTGCATACTGAGTTTAGCCTCCGCAAGTTGATCAACCGGTAGCAGCCAAACTTCTTCTGACTCTTCGAAAATGCTGTTGTATCTTTGATTCTGTTTACAGAGTTCCTTGTCCGCATTCCCAAAAAACTCCAGAAATTAATATCATCAAGTAAAAAATCATTTTCTTAATCGCATTCTTGGTAAAATTTGCAAAAGTCAATAAACAACCATTTGTTCATTTCGAAATTCAATTAGCTACCGCATTTAATGACCATTAGATTTGGCACTTGCATCAAGTCAAAAGTCATGAGTAAAACTAAAAAGCTAATTGTCACGTTCCTTTTCATTCACTTAACCTGTTATCTGTCCTACAGTCAATCGTGGGAATCTTCAGCCGAAATAAGAAGGCTACGGCCAACTGGCATAACTGCAAATCTGGGTAGCACAAGCATTTTGGTAGGGGGCACAATAAGTCGTTATGTTAGTCCTGCCCTGGAGGCCAATTTTAGTTTTGGGGTAGGTTATTTTACCACAAGTTTCGCAGCTGGAGCAAATTATCATTTGACCGGCAATAACCGCTGGTCACCTTATATTGGTGGCAACATTATGATCTATGAAGATCTCGATATATTCAGTGATTCTAAAGAAACTATGTATTCAGTCTATACGCCTGTGGGAATACAATACTTTGGGCCAGAAGGCTTTACCATAGGCCTTGAGGTAGGACCAATGATTGATCTTGGCACTAGTGAGTTCCTTTCAAATACCTGGGGTGGGATAATGATTGGATATCGGTTTAAAAATTAAACTAAGAATGAATAAATAGGACATCTAGCTCATTTTGCATCTAGGTCTTCATTCAAGATCCATTAGGTTCTTTTAGCTAGCCAAGAAACACGAGCCGCTTCCCATCCTAGCATCGCCTGCTTACGGCCTGCGCCCCAATGATATTGCCCACTGATACCAGTTGCCTTAATTACTCGATGGCATGGAATTAAATAGGCTACTGGATTATTACCAATAGCGGTACCAATTGCCTGGGATGCCTTAGGTGAGCTAATTTTACGAGCTATGCCACCGTAACTACTAAGCTTACCAAAGGGAATCTGCAACAGCGCCTGCCATACCTTTAATTGGAAGGGAGTTGCTTTCAAATGCAGCTTTATTTGTGGTAGATCATTCCAGTTGCCGGCAAAGACCTGTAGCGCATTCTGCTGCAATAGATCCGTTTTTCTAATCAAGTTGGCTTTTGGAAACCTGGATTGAAGGTCTTCCATCCCGGACCGCTCACTTTGTTGGAAGGCTAGATGGCAAATTCCTTTTTGCGTTGAAGCGATCACAATATCCCCAAATTGAGTTTCGGCCAAACTGTATTTTATCTCTAGAGTCGCGCCTTCATTTTTATATTCCCCTGGCGTCATCCCTTCAATAGAGACAAATAGATCGTGGAGGCGACTGGTTCCTGATAGGCCTGTTTGGAAACTAACGTCTGCTAGCGAGTGCTCTTCTTTGAGCAATTTTTTGGCATATTCTACACTGATAAACTGCAGAAACTTCTTGGGACTTACGCCAGCCCACTTCTTAAAAATTCTCTGAAAATGAAACGGGCTTAAATGTACTTGTTCAGCCACCTCTTCCAATCGAGGTTGATGTTGAAAATTATCTTTCAAAAAGACAATTGCTTTTTCGATGCGATTAAAGTCTGTCATAATAGGTCAAAAGTACCCACGTGATCGAGTTAAGAAAACCCGAAACTTGCTATGTTTAAACAACCCCTATTTTCAAGTATGAGAAAATAAATGAAGGCTCAATCCCGCCGTAGAAACTGCTTCGCCCCGATCCAAATCACAGCATCTGCTCCTCTTTGTCGAAATACTTCATCTGTGTAGGCTTTGTCAATAAAAAAAGAGGTTGTTTCGATTTCTCCTGTGACGTATTTCAGGGTTAAGGTGTATCCTTCAATTTGATAAGTGCCACTTTGATGGGATTGAGAGTGGGCCGCACCGCTTACAGTTTGCGGATCGCTGAATGAGCCAGCAGCTCCTTTTCCTAATTGAAAAGTTCCATCTGCCGCAAAGCCATAGCCGCTCCAAGTACCTACATGGAAGCCGGATCTTATAGGTGCTCCGGAGACGCCTTCAAAGTAACCTTCCAGCTGCCAGCCTGAAGGTAAAATTTTGGCATTACCTCCGCCAGTCTTTCTTTTCCATTCGGTTTCATCGTCCTATAGTACCTCATACTTTTTTCCGATCCGTCTCCACTTGCCTAAATCCTTGGGATCATCCAGGCGTATTTTAATGAGGTCGAGGTCTTGCAATGGGATTTCAGCACAATCGCAGATCATGCCATCTTTAAATAGTAAATAGGGTTTGGGAACCATAAAAGCGTTGACGGGATTAAGTTTTAAGAAAAAAGCCACAGCTTCTACGTCAGAAGTCTTTACACCGATCTGTGAATAAGCAAGACATCCAGATATGATCAACAAGAAAACAAGTATAGTGATTTTCATAGCTGAGAAGAATTAGTTCAAAAAAATTACCTACCATGAATTTCCTGAAAAAGTTGGTCAAAACAAATAGCCGCTTAAGCCTTCGAAGTAGTCCGTAGGTGAAAGTAAAACCTAGGAACAAGTATTAAACTAAATACCTTTTGAAAAAAATGACACCATTAGCAACCTTTGAGAATTGCCTTTGTCCTTAAAAACACCAAGGAGAAACTTTTTTATTATGAGTCAAAAGATTCTAGCTCTATTCATTTCTTTTTTGCTCAGCCCAACAGTCTGGGCTCAAAACCTTACTCAAACAGTAAGGGGGAAAGTGGTAGACACACAATCTAAATCTCCCGTCATCGGGGCCAATGTGATCATAGTAGGATCCGATCCAATACAAGGAGGAGTAAGCGATACCGAGGGAAATTTTAGAATTCCTAATGTCTCGATTGGCCGCCACAACATACGAGTAACTTATATTGGCTACGAAGATCTAGTGATTCCTGAATTGCTAGTGGGTTCGGGAAAAGAAGTTGTAATGAATATCAATCTTACCGAATCAATAATCAAAATGGAAGAGTTGGTGATTAAGCAAGAAAAGGGCAAGCCTTTGAACGAAGTAGCCACTGTGAGTGCGCTTTCCTTCAGTGTAGAGGAAACCAGTCGCTACGCCGCTACCTTTGACGATCCTGCTCGAGCCGCACTGTCATTTGCCGGAGTAAGAGGTGGAGGAGATGATGTATTGAACGAAATTGTAATTCGTGGTAATTCTCCGCGTGGACTTTTATGGCAGATTGAAGGTATTGAAGTTCCAAACCCAAATCACTTTGCCGAAGAAGGCTCCTCTGCCGGAGGCATTAGTATGCTCAGCTCCAGCGTGCTCAGCAACTCCGACTTTCTTACCGGCGCCTTCCCAGCGGAGTACGGAAACGCCTTGTCCGGGGTGTTTGATATTCAGCTTAGGAATGGTAACAATGAAAAAAGAGAGTATGCAGTGCAAGCTGGTTTGCTGGGCATAGCCTTAGC
>JBPCUG010000689.1:0-4670 GCA_051011275.1 Cyclobacteriaceae bacterium
CAATATTTTGGTAAAGGCAGTTAAAAATACCAAAGGCATTGGATATTAGATATTTACTACTCATTTTACTATCAAGGCCACGGATCATGGAATATTTATAAAACGAATGCCCTTAGCATTCAAGCCACAATTCTATTATACTATTTTAGCTGGAAATTTCATAAGAATAAGCCCTAATTGTTGATAGGATTTTGTATCAAACTCACAATTGTTTTAAAATTAGGAAATACTACTTGTGAAAATTAGTTGAGATGATTATGCCGATGATTAAGAAAGTATTTCACAGAATCGAGAGGCATGCAAAAAGAAACCTATATTTTGCGTAAGCCATGCCAATGCTGGGAGATAAACTGATGTGAGATGAACTCCGGTAGTGCAAATTGGACTTTACTAAAGTATTCAGGGTGGGAACTATTTTATCTACTAGAGGGAAAATAACATGGCCTTTAATGTGTTGATGGAAGCAGCAACAAAATTATCCATCAAATCGTAACCTTTGTATCAAAGTTTACCAACGAAATAGTAACACACTTTATGAGAAGTATTCAAATGGTAGATCTTAAGAATCAATACCTTCAGATCAAGGAAGAAATTGATGCTTCGATTCTCAAAGTATTGAATGAAACTAGATTTATAAAGGGTCCTGAGGTACGCAATTTCGAAAATGAACTTGGGAAATATCTCAGAGTGAGGAATGTGATTGGCTGTGGCAATGGCACCGATGCCTTACAAGTTGCTTTCATGGCTTTGGATTTAAAACCAGGCGATGAAGTTATTACCACCGACTTTAGTTTTGTTGCTACTGTAGAAGCAATTGCCCTTCTAGGTCTTATCCCAGTATTGGTTGATGCCGACCCTAATTCCTTTAATATTGATGCAACTGCAATAGAGAATGTCATTACCTCACGGACCAAGGCCATAGTTCCAGTTCATTTATTCGGGCAATGCTCAGATATGGAACCGATTATGAAAATTGCCCAAAAATATCAACTGGCCGTGGTAGAAGATGCTGCCCAAGCCATGGGGGCAGAATACACATTTTCGGATGGGTCGGTTAAAAAGGCTGGCACTATAGGAGATATCGGAACCACATCGTTCTTCCCAACCAAAAATTTGGCTTGTTATGGCGATGGAGGAGCCCTATTGACCAATGATGATGCTCTGGGGGAGACTATAAGATCAATCATCAACCATGGCTCTAAAGTAAAATACAATAGTGAAAGGATAGGTGTGAATTCTCGTCTGGATACCATGCAGGCTGCTATCTTACGAGTCAAATTGAAATACTTAGATAACTTTAATCGTTCACGTCAAATTGCTGCCAGTTATTATAATGAAAAGCTAGAGGGAATGAAAAATTTGTTCATCCCAGTTAAAGACAACCAAACAACACACATTTTTCACCAATACACTTTGAAAGTGAACGGTTCAAACCGATCAAAATTTCGGCAATATCTGGAAGACCAAGGAATCCCTACAATGATTTATTACCCGGTACCTATGCACCTTCAGCAAGCCTTTACCGATATGGAGCTTAGCAAAGGTTATTTTCCGATTACAGAGGACTTGTGTAAATCTGTAGTCTCCCTGCCGATGCATACGGAACTTGACAAGACACAACTACAATATATTACTGATCAGCTGAAGAATTTTACCGATTTATAGATATGGATACAGAAAAAGATTACTTCGCCCATGAAACCGCGATAATCGATCCTGGGTGTACCATTGGAAATGGTACAAAAATATGGCATTTTTCGCATGTTATGGCCAGTTCCAAAATTGGTAATAAATGTAATTTGGGCCAAAATGTAGTAATATCGCCAAATGTGATATTAGGAAATAATGTGAAAGTCCAAAATAATGTTTCTATTTATACGGGGGTAACCTGCGAAGATGATGTATTTCTGGGACCCTCAATGGTTTTCACCAATGTTATAAATCCCAGAAGTGCCATAGCAAGAAAAGAACAATACCTATCTACTAAGGTAGGACGAGGTGCCTCTGTTGGAGCAAATGCAACTATTGTCTGCGGCAACAATCTCGGAGACTTCTCATTTGTTGCTGCCGGAGCGGTAGTTACAAAAAATGTAAAACCATATTCCTTGGTTGTTGGAAACCCTGCCAGATTTCGATGCTGGGTAAGTGAATATGGACATAAATTAGAATTTGATAAAGATGGTTATGGGTTATGCCCAGAGAGTGGTGAAAAATACCACTTGCATAATGATAAAGTAACCAAGACAAGCTAGAAAAAGTGAAGAATTTTGCCATTACCGGAGTGGCTGGCTACATCGCTCCGAGACATCTAGAAGCCATCCATAAAACTGGGAATAGATTGATTGCTGCTGTTGACCCGCATGATTCGGTGGGAATCTTGGACAGCTATAGTGATGCGGTGAGTTTTTTCACCGAAATCGAACGTTTTGACAGACACCTGGAAACGCTTCGTAGAACCTCTTCAGATCTACATCTTGATTTTTTGTCAGTTTGTTCGCCCAACTATTTACATGATGCCCATATTAGACTTGCTTTGAGATTGGGTGCTGATGCCATTTGTGAAAAACCATTGGTGGCTAATCCATGGCATTTAGATTTCTTAGGCGAATTGGAAGCTGAGTCTGGGAAAAGGGTTTATACCATTCTGCAGGTGAGGCTGCACCCGTCCATCATTGAGCTAAAAGCAAAGCTTCAAGAACAAAAACTAGATAAAAAATACGAGTTGGTTTTGTCTTATATTACTGCTCGGGGTCCATGGTATTACTATTCATGGAAGGGAGATGTGAGTAAATCGGGGGGGCTTGGTACCAATATTGGCATTCACTTTTTTGATATGCTTATTTGGTTATTCGGGTCCGTAGAAAGATCTTCCATCCATTTGTCCGAGCCCAATAAAATGGCCGGACTTTTGGAACTTAAAAACGCAAATGTCCGATGGTTCTTGTCCACCGATAGAAATGATTTGCCAGCGGAAGCAGTAAAATCGGGTAAACCCTCTTTCAGATCGATTACTATTAATGATGATGAAATTGATTTTAACCAAGGTTTTACAGATTTGCATGTAAAAAGTTACAAAGAAATTTTGCAAGGGAACGGCTTTACCATGGAAGATGCTCGACCATCAATTGAATTGGTGAGTGATATACGTAATGCCCCTGTAGCCTCTAAAATTGAGTATATACACCCATTCGTGGAAATTGCACTATCAAGATAGGTCCAACAAAAAATCGTACTTATTCAGGTTAGTCTAGAATGTAAGATTGAGCGGTAATTTGTATTGTCTGATTGGCGTTTCTTTATTATGTTTACAGTCAATTTTTTGAACTTATTTAAGGGAGTGATACTCTTGATTCAAGTAATCAAGATATTTTTTGGACTAAAAGGCCACTTTTAAACCATTGTTGGTCTCTACTTACTGCTTATTACGAGTCTTTTAGGTCAAGTTTTTCTTGGGAGCCGAGCTGTGAGTTTTAGGTATTTAATTTTTGCACTATTACCGTATTTCATTCATCCTGGTGTGGCTGAGGCTCAGACCAGTACGTTCAAGGTATGGGAATGGGATCAAATTAATTTACCAAGTTACGGGTTAAACGGTACCGCTTTTGGGGATGGCTTGTATGTGGATATTGAGTATGATACCCAAGGCGTGACAATTGCCAATGACCAATTGAGATATTATGCTGATCCGATAAATCCCACCCCCCCATCTGGTTCATTCAATTTTCGAAGCGAAATAAGAACTGCTCCCTGGAGGATTGAGCATCCTCTTGGCACAGAACAATGGATTGGATGGAGGTACACCTTTGGGGATAGCTATAAAATTGATCCAACCGCATCGGTAATCATTTATCAAAATCATCCTGGCTCTAAGGGTTTTAGCCCTACAATAAATATTGAAATAGCACGGGAAGGGCAACTACAGGGTGTTGCTGCCGGAGAGATCCAGATTATCAATAATGCAAATTACCCTGATCGTGAGGGATATGGGATTGCACCGAAAGCTGGCGAGTCACTTGACATTGTGGTTCATGTGATTTATGGCCAGGGATCAAATGGACTGCTGCAGGTGTGGCTTAACGGTAATAAGTTGTATGACAAACAGATCCAGACCGTATATGACGATCTGCCTTGGGGAGGAAATAACAAATGGGGTATTTACAAACATTCGCATCGAAATCAAAGTGCGGTGCAAAACTCCTTGGACGCTGGAGTGTCCAATATGGAAATCTTTATGGGAACTCTCAAGCTGCTCACACGAACTCCAGCTGATACAGAATATGGACAGGATGCCTATGATCTGGTAACCCCAGATGTACAAGCCCCACAAATCACCAGCCAACCTCAAAATCTTTCCGTAACGGAAGGTCAATCGGCCAGCTTTAATGTTACAGCAACCGGGACAGGGCCATTAAGCTACCAGTGGCAAAAAGATGGAGTAGACATTCAAGGAGCCACCTTAGATAGTTACACGATCGGCACGACCAGTTTATCCGATGGCGGTGCTTACCGAGTATTGGTCAGCAATACAGCCGGCAGTGTGACCAGCAACCCGGGAACGCTAACGGTTACTCAGAATGTGGAGGCCCCACAAATCACCAGCCAACCGCAAGATCTTTCCGTAACGGAAGGACAATCGGCCAGCTTTAATGTTACAGCAACCGGGACAGGGC
>JBPCUG010000690.1:0-5452 GCA_051011275.1 Cyclobacteriaceae bacterium
AACCTCAATATCCAAAAGCGCTTGTTGGTGCTGAGTTCCTAACTCCCGATGCCTGGCCTCTGCGGTGATCTTTTCTAAGTAATCACTTTCTCCTAACTCAAATCTCCGATCGGCAGCAGCAGAGAAACCACGGTAAAGGCTGTCTAGATAGGCAAGCTGTCGATGCCGGTTGTATCGATACAAAACCTCATAATAAGCCTTGCTTACTTCTTTCACCAGATTGCTTTTACTGATTTCATATTCGGTCTCTCGCAGCTTGGTATTTTGTTGCTGCAATTTCTTTTGGTTTACATATACTCCAGGAAAACTTATAGTTTGCTGAACCCCATACACATCCAGAGGTGTTCCGTCTTCGGTAAGATTGTTTTCATCAAAACCAAAGTAGATACCAGTTTTGCCTACATCAAGGGAGGTCTTCTCCAGCTTCTTGAATTGTTCAATCCTCAATTCGGAGGCCCGCAAACCCAGGTTGTTTTCCCAAGCAATGTTTATCGCTTGATCAAGGTCTATCGATCCTTTTTGTGCCTGTGCATTTGATGCAATGCCCACCATTGACGAAATTATCATTACTGACACTACTCCTAGTTTCGTAAAGCTCTTAGGCTGTTTTTCTTTGGCTTGCACTGGTTTGCCCTGCTCCTTGGTAAAAATAGTGTAAAGCACCGGCAAAACTACCAGTGTCAACACTGTTGCGGTGATCAATCCTCCAATAACCACTGTGGCCAAAGGCCTTTGTACCTCCGCTCCTGCCGAAGTGGAAAAAGCCATGGGAAAGAAACCTAGAGCAGCAGCGGAAGCAGTGAGCAGCACAGGTCTCAATCGCATTTCTGTTCCTTTTAGAACCCTTTCTCGGATATTCTTGACGCCTTTTTCCTTGAGTTCATTGAAAAACTCAATCAGTACAATGCCATTGAGTACTGCTATGCCGAATAAGGCGATAAAGCCTACGCCTGCGGAAATACTAAATGGTAAACCTCTGATCCAGAGCAGTAAGATACCCCCTATAGCAGCCAAAGGGATAGCTGTATACACCATCAAAGCCTGCTTTATTGATCCAAAAGTAAAATAAAGCATGATAAAGATCAGCGCCAATGCCACTGGCACAGCCACCATCAGTCTCTTCTTTGCGTTCTGCAAATTTTCAAACTGCCCTCCGTAAGTTAAGTAGTAACCACTGGGCAAGACAAGATCAGTGGCAAGAATACCTTGTATCTCCTCAACCAAAGATTCCACATCCCGGTTGCGAACATTAATACCGATCACAATACGTCTTCTGGTGTCATCTCTGGAAATCTTTGCCGGGCCAGTTTGGTAGGAAATTGACGCCACTTCAGCTAAAGGTATTTGTTGTCCATTAGGTAAATCAATATATAGCTGCCGCAAATTTTTGATATCAGTTCTAAATTTTTCCCCTAACCTAACCACCAGGTCAAACCTCCTCTCGCCTTCCAAAACTACACCGGCAGATTCACCGGCAAAGGCCATACGAACCATGCGGTTCAACTCTTTTATATTCAATCCGTATTGGGCGATCTTGTCGCGGTTATAGCTGACCTCCATTTGTGGTAGACCAGCTACTTTCTCCACAGCAATATCTGCTGCACCTGGAACCTGTTTGATTAGTCCATCTACCTGATTGGCCAGATCATAGAGTATCTCCATGTCTTCCCCATAGATCTTGATGGCTACATCGGAACGCACCCCGGTGATCAACTCGTTAAACCGCATCTCAATCGGCTGGGTGAATTCAAAATCAAGCCCGGGGATCACTGCCATGGCAGTTTTCATTCTATCTGCCAGCTCTTCTTTACTACCCGCGCTTACCCATTGTTTCTTAGGTTTTAGCTTTATGATAACATCGGTTTCTTCCATTGACATGGGATCTGTGGGCACTTCCGCTGCGCCAATACGAGAAACCACTTGATCAACTTCAGGAAATTGGTCAATCAGGATATTTTCTAGCTGGGTCATAATATCAATAGTTTTGCCTAAAGATGTACCGGTTTTCAAAACCGGTTGTACTACATAATCGCCTTCATCCAAAGTAGGGATAAACTCACCTCCCATCCTCGCAAAGACGAAAACACTTGCTACTAACAAGATCATGGCAGTTGTTATCACCAATTTTTTACTCAGCAAAGCCCATCGGATCACCGGGTGATAAACATTCTGCAAAACCCCCATGATCTTGTCTGAAAGGTTTTGGCTCCCTTTTTTTGAAGGACGGCAGACCAGAGATGCTAATACCGGAACATAGGTAAGGCTCAAAATCATCGCGCCGATCAAAGCAAAGCTGAACGACAAAGCCATGGGGCGAAACATTTTTCCCTCGATGCCGGTAAGCGAGAGAATAGGAATAAATACGATAAGAATAATGATCTGACCAAAGACAGCCGGTTGCATCATTTTAGCTGTACTGGCGATGGTCAAACGGTCCTTTTCATTCTTTAAAGCAAGGCCTGTAAGTTCATTTAAGGAATCTCGTTGCTGATTTACCTGGAACACAATGTACTCGATGATGATCACTGCTCCATCGATGATAATACCGAAATCAATTGCGCCCAAACTCATCAAGTTGGCCGAGATACCAAAAAGGTTCATCATGGAAATGCCAAACAATAGAGAAAGCGGAATAATGGAAGCCACAATTAACCCTGAACGCAAATTACCTAGCAATAAGACCAATACGAAGATCACGATCAAAGCCCCTAGCGTTAGGTTCTCAGCTACGGTAAAAGTGGTCTTATCTATCAATTCTGTGCGCTCCAAAAAGGGATTAATGAATACTCCCTCTGGCAATGTACTCTGGATTTCTTCCACTCTTTGTTTTACGTTCTTGATCACCTGGCTGGAGTTGGCATTCTTCAACATCATGATTTGCCCCATCACTTTTTCCCCTTGCCCGTTACCTGTGATAGCTCCAAAGCGGGGAGCGCTGCCAAACTTTACTTCTCCTATATTCTCAATATAGATAGGGATGCCATTCATGGATTTCACCACGATCTTCTCAAGGTCTTCAAAGGATTTCACCATACCTTCCCCTCGGACAAAATAGCTTTCATCGGTTTTTTCAATGTATCCACCTCCCGCTATGTCATTGTTGCTCTCTAATGCACTGAACACCTCAGACATACTTACATTCATACCCTTCAACCGCTCTGGGTCAATCGCTACTTCATACTGCTTTAGGAGCCCACCCCAAGTATTTACTTCTACCACCCCGGGAATACCTGAAAGCTGTCGTTTTACCACCCAATCTTGGATTGTACGCAAATCCATGGTACTGTATTTTCCTTCAAACCCAGGTTTGACATCCAGCACATATTGATAGATCTCACCTAAGCCGGTAGTAATAGGCCCCATCTCTGGGGTTCCAAATCCAGCAGGAATTCTCTCTTCAGCTGATTTCAGCTTTTCGGCAATTAGCTGTCTAGGCAGATAAGTCCCCATATCATCGTCGAAAACTACAGTGACCACTGACAAGCCAAATTTAGATATGGATCTTATTTCTTGCACTCCAGGCAAATTGGCCATTTCCAGTTCAACTGGATAGGTAATGAACTGTTCTATATCCTGCGTGGACAGGTTCCTGGAAGTTGTAAGTACCTGTACCTGATTGTTTGTCACGTCCGGTACCGCTCCAATGGGTATTTGGGTGAGGGAATAAACACCCCATCCAATCCAGGCTACAATAAACAGGATAATGATCAGTTTATTTCTGATGCTAAATCGAATTATATTTTCTATCATGTCGTAGCGTATAATTTGATTCTGCTGTCTTGCAAAGCTCAAGAAGCAGGCTAAAAAATTAAATGACCTAGATTTATCCGTTTGATGACTCTCGTCATCTAACCATTTGAATTACAGGCTAGCTAGTAATAGGTTTAGAGCCACCAGTAGTGTTGGATAAACTCACTCTAAAGGCATTAGGAATTGTGAAATTAGATCGAGGGTGGGCCTCTAAGAGGTGTTTGACTAATAAAATGTTGATCTGCCGGCAAAATGAAAGCTGGGAGATCACGACCAGTATCATGAATTAATTCACAAGCATTAAGCTCAAAGTTTAAAACGGTAACAAGCATTGGGACCCCAAGAGCAAAGTCCACTTTTGGACCGGCTTAAAATTCTCCAAATGGTCGCTCCCAAGATCCAGGTGGAATGCCTTTGATAGAAAACCTAAAAGACTGGTCTCTTTATGCACACAGGCACTAACGGTTGCTTTGTCAGCAGATAGAGTGTGGTGCTGATGTGGTACAAAAGAATGCAACAGCAAAATAAATGTTGCTGTAAGCAATAGGCAATATTTGAAAAAGGCGTTCAAGATTTAGTATACCAATATAAATATATCCTTTTCATTTGCTTTACGTGATCCAATAAATTTCGTTGTCAACATCCTTTTTTAAGCTGGTATCAAATTCTATTTCTTTAAGATAAAGTCCGCAGCCATCTTGGCATGCAGTTGAGTGGTCGCTATCAACGGTAACTCAAAACTTTCCTGGCTAATTAGCATTGGTAGTTCCGTGCAGCCTAAAATAATTCCTTCGACACCTTTTTCCTTAAGCAATTGCATCTGATCAAGGAAAAATGATTTTGCCTCGTGTGAAAATTTTCCTTGAGTCAACTCTTTGGATATAAAGTCATGGGATTTATCAATGAATTCATCGTCTGGTATTATGGTTTCCATATCAAAGTTGTCGGATAAATGATCCTGAATAAAGCCGCCAGTCATTGTAGGTCTATTACCCAACAAACCTAATCTCTTGATACGCTTTAAGGTAGCTTCATTCCCAATAGCATCTCCGATATGAAGTATGGGTATGTCAATCTTGGGCTGCACAAAAGGATATACCATATGTGGGGTATTGGCACATATTACTATAGCTTCTGCCCCCGCATTTTGCAGTTTGTTTGCGATATCAAAATAGGCATTGTTGATCGCCGTTTTATCTTGCTCCCTCATTAACTCTATATTCAGGCTGTAAATGACCAAGGGAGGGTTGCCTTGCTTTCCAATTACTTCTCCAACCATTTCATTTATTAACCTGTAGTACACAATGGTAGAGTGCCAAGATGTGCCACCTATCATTCCTAAAGTTTTCATATGATATAAAGGATAAGGTTTCTCGGATACTCTTCGTAATACCCAAAACTACAAGTAAGTTTCGGCTGCATTCCGTTCCAGCTACGAAATAAACGGCTCCAAAGCCTGCTTTAGCTGATAAACTTGCTGAACGCCTGATTGTCGCCATTTTAGCTCACCATTCTTAAAAACCATCAAAGTAGGTACTCCTTGTATTTGATATTGGTTTGCCAATTCCGGGTTTTTATCAACATCTACTTTAACGATCTTGGCTTTTTCACCCACCTCTGATTTCAACTGGTTCAATATGGGCACCATCATTTTGCATGGGCCACACCACTCCGCTGAGAAGTCAATCAACACCGGTATATT
>JBPCUG010000691.1:0-3485 GCA_051011275.1 Cyclobacteriaceae bacterium
GTCATCATCAGTCGGGGTAAGAGGTTGCAGCTGGGAAATCTAGACCTAAAGAGCAAAAGTAAGACCAATGCTAACCAACTGATGTCTTTTGAGGACAGCCAACGCTCCTATATTTTATCGGTTTTAAAACTCACTAACGGGAAGATCAGTGGCCCCAATGGCGCGGCTCAAATTCTCGATCTCAATCCCAAAACCCTGGATTCTAAAATGAGGAAGTTAGGCATTAAGCGAGGTGACCTTGTCTGATTCCTGAATACTTTCCAAACCATTTCCACAAGTCCTTCTATTTAGGGAAAGTCCTTAAATAAAAGGACTTTTCTGCCCATCATTAATACTGCAAATCCAGCAATTAATTGACTATCAACTCATTACGAGGCCAGTATTTTATGGCATGAGTTTTGGCATCCTGCTGAGCAAAGTTAAATCAGTTCAACCAAAACACAGAACCATGAAAGACCTTCAATACACAACCGAAAAAATCAAAGATAGATCAAAAAAAGCGATCGAAATCTCAACGGATAACCTCAATACAACTTCATTGGCTATCAGTGACAAATTAATGACTATCGGATCATTCTTGGTCAGGTATGGTTTGGTGTTGGTAATCGGATGGATAGGGGCGATGAAGTTTACCGGATATGAAGCCGATGCCATTCAACCTTTGGTGGCGAACAGTCCATTAATGTCCTGGATATACTCAATACTTGGGGTTCAAGCCTTCGCGAGCTTGTTTGGTGCGTTCGAAATCGGGATCGCGATCATGATCGCTGCCCGCCCTATTTCCAGCAAGATCTCAGCTTTAGGCAGTGCACTAGCTGCACTGATGTTCCTAGGTACTTTGACTTTCTTGTTCTCGACCCCTGGTTGGGAGCCTAGTCTCGGCGGATTCCCTGCATTGTCAGTAGTGCCTGGGCAGTTCCTGCTTAAAGATGTGGTGTTACTAGGAGCGGCCATATGGTCCTTGGCGGAGGCCTTGAGAAATTAAAAATACGACGAATTTAATCTTCAAACTTAAACATAAAATAAAATGGAAGCTCAAGTAGTAAACTTAAAGGAAAGGGTGAAAGCCCTAGACCAACAAGTACTGGAAGGAAAAATTTTAGAAGCAGTTGAGGCATTTTTCCATCCCGATGTCGTCACTAAAGAGGGCAACGGTAGCGAAACTCATGGCTTAGCTGAGATCCAGGAGAAGTTGCAAAACTTTTTCCAAGGGATTAGCAGTGTAAATGAGATCCGTCTTCACAGCCAAACTGTAGGAGATGAGGTTACCATGTCCGAATTCACCTTCGATCTCACCCAAACCGATGGTAGCCCTATTCTTTGGAATGAGGTTTTGAGGCGAAAATGGAAGGACGGTTTAGTGATCAATGAGAGATACTATACCGCCAATTAGTTTCAACAATTATTTAATCAATCAGCAAATTACAAATCATGAAAAATTCAAAATCAATGATCACAATAGTAGGTGTTGCTGTGGCCCTTTTAGCCGCCCATACCACTCTTGCCCAGGATAAAACCGAGCATTATAACCTGGATGACACTAAGATTGCCCTTGATGGTTATAGCCCTGTATCTTATTTCGAAAAAGGCCGGGCCGAAAAAGGAAGTAAACAATATAAGTCAAAACATGAAGGCGTTAGTTACTACTTCACGAACCAAGCGCAAAAGAAGATATTCGAAAAGAACCCTTCAAAATATATTCCCGCTTATGGTGGATGGTGTGCCTTTGGAGTATCAGTAGGTGGATTGTTCAGAGCCGATCCAGAGAAATTCAAAATTGTAGACGGTCAACTTTTGGTCTTTCTCAATGATATAGAGACAGACGCTTTGAAACTGTGGAACCAAACACCAAATGGAGATCGGGTAAATACTAAAAAAGCCAAGGCCAATTGGGTTTATTTCGGGAAGGGGCAAAGACCGGCCTAAAGAAGTTAATAAACCTAGTTAGTTAAAATAAATAATTAACCTTCAACTCAATAAGCTCATGAAAAATTTAGAAGCATTGAATCGCTTACAAGTAGCATCAGAAACACAATTAATTTTTGACAATATGCAAAAAGCAATAGGTATGATTCCTAACCTGTACGCTGTTGCCGCTAATTCTCAGGCTGGTCTCAAAGCCCTGTTAGGTCTAGGAGAGACTCTAAAGGGAGGGAACTTCACTGGTAAAGAAGAAGAGGCCATTGCTTTAGCCGTAGGGCAAACCAACGAGTGCGGCTATTGTTTATCCGCACACACCGCCTTAGCTAAAATGCGAGGATTTTCCGAAGAGGAAACTATTGGGATCAGAACCGGCGAAATTGCAGACGCAACAATCAAAGCTCTCACCGATCTTGCTCGAGAAATCACCACAACCCGTGGTTTTCCAAGACAGGTGATTGTTGACCGTTTCCTAGAAGCTGGTTATAGTAAAGGTGCTTTGGTAGATCTAATTGGTCATGTGGCTTTAAATACTTTTACTAATTATTTGAACCACATTGCTGATACGGAGATTGATTTTCCCGTAGCACCCTCTTTAAGCCAAGCGGCATAATATTTCAATCATACCAGGCTTTAAGAGCCTGGTATGATTAGTCAAAATATTTATCGAGAAATTTTAACCGAACTTATAAATCATGAAAACCAGAACCAGCAGAAGTTATACAAACAAGGTTTGGCATAGCCTCACAAAACAAATCGGGATAGTTGCTTTAATCTTTTTGGTAAGCGCACCCGTGACTCAAGCCAATCGTACAGATAACCCAGCCAACGATGGGAATAAGAACCATCCAACGCTTCACAGAACTATTGAGATCGATGGATTGAACATCTTTTACCGAGAAGCAGGTAGTGAGGATGCCCCCACCATCCTGTTGTTACATGGATATCCCACCAGCTCTCATATGTTTAGAAACCTGATCAGGGACCTGTCTGATGAATTTCATTTGCTAGCTCCGGACTACCCCGGTTACGGCAGAAGCGATCAACCTGCCATGGCTGACTTTGATTATACCTTTGATAATATGGCCAAGATCATCGATGGTTTCATTCAGAAAAAGGGGTTGGATAAGTTTGCTATCTACCTAATGGATTACGGCGCACCTATCGGATACAGGATCGCAGCAAAATACCCGGACAAAGTTGAGGCGCTGATTGTCCAAAATGGCAATGCTTATGACGAAGGATTGCTTGAATTCTGGGACCCCATTAAAAAATACTGGAATGATTACACCGAAGCCAATGGCAAAGCCCTGGAAGGATTTCATTCTCCGGCTGGGCTAAAATGGCAATACACCCACGGAGTGCAGGACACACTTAAGATCAGTCCGGACAATTGGCACATTGATTTGCAACATTTAACACGGCCTGAAAACGATATGATCCAATTGGCCATGTTTTATGACTATCGGACTAATGTGCCTCTTTATCCTGAATGGCAGGCGTACTTCAGAAAACATCAGCCACCCACATTAATTGTATGGGGTAAGAATGACTATATCTTCCCA
>JBPCUG010000692.1:0-7577 GCA_051011275.1 Cyclobacteriaceae bacterium
ATCTTATAATGAATAAAGAAGGGGAATCAGAAATAACCGTGGATAATCTTGAAGTTGCTCAGTTTATTTATTTAATGCTTAACAATAAAAAAATCAGAGATGTTATTGATGCAATAACTACGAAATCGGTTCTGATCCTTGGCCGATTTACAAAGGAGAGAAAAGCAGTGCTTGATGCTTTGAGGAAGGAACTTAGAAGAAATGGCTATGTGCCGGTCATATTTGATTTTGACAAGCCAAGGGATAAAGATTTTACCGAAACCCTAATGACACTAGCGGGAATGTGTTTGTTCATAATAGCAGATGTAACCAATCCAAAATCAAGCCCTTTGGAACTACAAGCGACCGTTCCTAACTATATGACTCCTTTTGTGCCTATCATTGAGAAAGGTGAAGAACCATTTTCTATGTTTTCAGATATAAAGGGTAAATTTCCTTGGGTGTTAGATCCATTAGAATATAATGGCATTCCCAACTTGCTTAGAGCATTAAAAAAGGGGATAATCCAACGCGCCATTAAAAAGCATGAAGAGCTTATTATTCAGAAAAACAAAGATTTCACTACTCTGCATGCCGATGATTTTCAGGAGTAAGAATATGGCCTCGAAACGCTCAATCTAAATTACTGCGAGAGAATCATCGGCAATCGTCATCCATCTCAAAAAGTATCCTTTTTACTCTGATGCCTGTATTTACCTACAAAGGCATGTTAAAAAACAATAAAACTAGCCTTGAATAGGGTAGTAGGAACGTGGTAGAAAAGATTAGATACCCTGTTAGGATCTAATGAGATTAAACCATTTGGACCCATTTTTGTCTAACTTTTAGGGTTACCAAAACGTAAATAGTTAATAAATAGGAAAATAACTACACTTTTTTGCAACACAATTTGTTTATAATCAGTACGTTTAAAGAAGTGTAGTCGTACTTAACTCTAGGGTTATGAAGCTCAACCAGCGAAAAACTAGAAATAAGATGAAGGCACCATATATCATGTTAATCGATGAAAATGAAACGGATAATTTCATTTTCAAGACTTTGGTACAGCAACACAGAGTTACCAAACAGCTGTATACCACCGTGGATATGGATTATGCGCTCTCTTATCTTTCAAAATGTAACGAAGCAGATTATCCCGATTGGATCTTTGTAGATGTTAACTTTAGGAACATGCCTCGATTCGGGCGTTTCTACGATACGCTTAAGCGCATTTCCCCAAAGAACAAATGTCAACTAATGCTGATGTCATCGACGGATGATGCAAAATTTTTCAAGCCTATTTTGATGGTAGATCCATCCCTTAAGATCCACAAGAAGCCAGTGGATCCCAATATGTTCCAGAGGTTGCTCGATCCGGGATTTGATCAGTATAGCCCTAGTGGCAGCAAGATCGCCAGCTAGCTTGGATCAATCAACTTCATTGCCTCAGTAAACGTGGCTATCGCTTCCGTCGGGAATTGTGCATAGCTGTTCAAAGCCCATTTTTTACTAAGCTTTAAGAAGGGATGAGTCTTCAATAATGTTAATAGTTCCTGGTTGTTTAAGCTATCCAGCAACTTATAGTTTGCAGGTTGGTAATGGTATTCCCAAGGAGATAAATTTACGCAGACATACCAACCTTGATCTGTGAGCAACCCTCGCCTATTGATCACATGAGTTCTATGTTCCTCCCAATGGTTACCACCTAAATGCAATGTGGCACTAAACATGTGTCCCCACCAAAACATGGTGCGAAAAGCGAAGACTTCCTCCTGATTAAATTTCCTGGGATAGTCCAGCATTAAGTAGGGAAGGCCCTGGTAGTTCTCTCCTTTGGAGATCTTACCGGAAAGGGTTAAAACGTTAGTTGGCACTTGGTGAGCTTCGATCTGCTTTTTTATCCCATGTTCCACATTAGCCAGCATATCTTTAACCTTCTGTGTTATAGTGGCCTTGGTTAAAAGAAAGTCCCTGTCTGAAAGATATTGTAATTCTTTTTGGGAGAAGTGCTCCATGGCTTTGTCGGAGTTTTTGTGGTTTTGGTTACTTTTATGACCTGTAAACAATATAACTCAACTAAACCTAAATTGCATGGCATTTATACAAGTGATCCCGCCTGAGGCGGCTGAAGGAAGGTTGAAAGAAATATATGATGACTTGGTACAGAAACGTGGAAAGCTGGCCGAAGTACATAAAATACAGAGCCTCAACCCGGAAAGCATTATAAAACATATGGATCTGTACATGGAAATTATGTTTGGTAAGTCTCCACTGCGCCGTTACCAAAGAGAAATGATCGCAGTAGTGGTCTCCGCTGCCAATCAATGTGAATATTGCATCACTCATCATGCTGAGGCGCTATTGCATTTTTGGAAAGACAAGGAACAGGTTGATCAGGTGATCAATGATTTCAATCAATCGTCTTTAAATAGCAGCGATCTGGCTTTGTGCCAATACACTTTAGCACTCACCCGAAGACCTGAAGAAGTGGGAATAAAGGAAGTATCAATCCTCAAGGATGAAGGGTTTGATGATCGGGCAGTATTGGATGCTGCGCTGGTCATCTCTTACTTTAATTTTGTCAATCGAATGGTTCTTGGCTTGGGAGTGGCCTTGGAGGAAGATGGTGGGAAGGGCTATGCTTACGATTAGCAATTAACAAAAAGTTGGCAATAGGCAGTTTGCAGTTGGCAAAAATTTGTACCAAAGAATACACGGCTAACTAAGAACCAGGGACCAACTACAGCAGATCATTGGCCAAATTAGCCAGCTCTGACCTTTCTCCTTTTTCTAAGGTAACATGAGCATATAAAGGATGGTCCTTAATGCGATCTATCAAATAGGACAACCCGTTACTTAAAGAATCGAGATAAGGCGTATCGATCTGATGGATATCACCGGTAAAGACGATCTTGGTGCCTTCTCCAGCTCTGGTAATAATAGTCTTGATCTCGTGAGGGGTAAGGTTTTGGGCTTCATCTACGATAAAGAAAATATTGGATAAGCTCCGGCCGCGGATATAGGCTAGAGGGGTGATCACCAACTTTTCACTATTCACCATATCGGTGAGCCTGGTGGCTTCCCTGTCTCCTTCGGCAAACTGATTCTGAATAAACTTCAGGTTGTCCCAAAGCGGCTCCATGTAGGGGTTAAGTTTTGACTTTATATCTCCAGGCAGGTAGCCGATGTCTTTGTTGCTCAAAGGCACGATAGGTCGGGCTAGGTATATTTGCTTGTAGTTACGCCGTTGTTCCAAAGCTCCGGCCAAAGCCAGAAGCGTTTTTCCAGTCCCCGCTACGCCTTGCAATGTGACCAGTCTTACTTCCGGATTGAGCAGCGCATGAATGGCAAAGGTTTGTTCAGCATTATGGGGCTTGATCCCGTAGACAGGCCTTTTCTCTACTTTTTGTATACATTTATCCGTTGGGTTGTAGTAGGCGAGTACCGAGCTTTTGGGGCTTTTAATAATAAAATAGTCATTGCTCAGGGGTTTTTGCCCATTTAAAATGTCCTTAGGTACGCATTGCCCTTCGTCATATAATTTATCAACCGTTTCTGTTGAAACTTTCTCCATTACGGTTTTACCGGTATGTAGCGTATTTACGTTTTTGATCTTGCCTGTTTCATAATCCTCCGCGGGCAAGTTTAGGGACTTGGCTTTAAGTCTTAGGTTGATATCCTTCGAGACTAAAATCACTTTTTTGCCTTTTGTCTCTTGCTGTAGCTGCAGGGCAGCATTTAAAATTTTGTGATCCGCTTTGGATTCGTCAAACACTTTTTCTGCATCGATAGCACTGTTGGAAGTCATCAGTACTTTAAATTTGCCCTTACTTTTTCCGTTCAAAGGGATCCACGACTGAAGCGTATGATCGGCAGAAAGAGAATCAAGTAACCTAATGAATTCTCGTGCCTCAAAATTTTTATTATCATTTCCTTTTTTGAAATTATCCAGCTCTTCCAGCACGGTAATAGGGATGCCTACATCATGCTCGGCAAAATGCATAATTGCATCTGCGGCATAAAGGATCACCGAAGTGTCAAGTACAAATATTTTTTTCTCTCTGGGCATTAGTTTTCAATTAACTACCAGGTAATTGCTCCCTTGAAGGGCGCAAAGTTATTCCGGCAAGCTCTGCAAAGTATAATAGTCCTCAATTTCTCGGGGAATGATTTTTAATACATTGGCCAGGACCAATAACACCAGGGTTCTGGAAGCTAGGTAACGCCGAATACCAGCGATTTTAGAAAAATGATCAAGGGTGATAAAGTTGTTTTCCCTTAAATACCGCATTAAAATTTGCTCTTTGTCTCCGTATCTGAATCGAATGTCTTTTGCCCTTCGACCCCTTTTGAGAATTTCTTTCATTTCCCGGCTAGCTTGAATGCTTTTATCGGCTATTCTGATATATCCGGTTTTCCTTTTCTCCCCGCTGTTCGGAACCACAAAATGTGGTTTATTTTCACTCTCAAAAATAGTATAATTTACAATAGCTTTTTTATTGGAGATAGGTATAATTTCAGAATTATATTTTATCGGTGGTTTGCAGTACTGGTCAATTGCTTGCTCCAAGGCGAAGCTATCTTCTTCTGCAGTTTTTAATCCAGGAATGTTTCCGTTGTCGTCTACTCCAATTAATAGGTTGCCTCCTTTGGTGTTGGCGAAAGCTACGATCTCTTTTACGATCTTTTCGGGATAAACGACTTTTCTCTTGAACTCAACGGTTGTCGATTCTCCACCTGCGACTAATTGACGGAGTTCCTTTAAGGCCATGACTTTGGTGCTTAACCTTTTTACTAAATTTCATCCAAATCTTCCTCTTCTCCAAGCTCCGGCATGGTAAACATACTACTCAATAGGTCTTTGAACTGCAATCCTGCTTCCAACGCTCTTTTACTAAGCAAGCTATATTCAGCTAGTCCATGGAGAGCAAACTCCATTAGGAAAAATTGAGAGGCAGGATCGAAATCAGGTTGGTACTTTTCGATCAAAGCTTTCAGACCTGGGATACTTGATAGTAAACCTTGGTACTCTTTGTCACTAAGATCATTAAACAAGTCAATAGTATTTCCCTGGCCAAACCAGTCAGTTAGTTTTTTGTAGGGGTTGTCGCCCTTTTGCTTCCTGATCTCATCGGGATTTGGGAAATATTGAATGAACTGTGTCCTAATCGCTTTGCCGATCAGGTTTTGTGCTACTATTCCCGAGCCTTCCTGCTCTCCTTCATATACCAACTCTACCTTTCCTGTAATTGCAGGCACAACCCCATTAAAATCACTTATTCTTACCTGTGTATTGGTGCTCCCATGGATCAAGGCTCTCCTTTCTGCCGCGCTGACCAGGTTTTCGTAAGCAGAAATAGTCAGCCGAGCCGATACACCACTTTTGGCATCTACGTATTCGCTTTGTCGTGCCTCGATAGCAACTTGCTCGATAAGGTCTTTTGCAATCTCATTGACAACTACTTTTGTTTTTTGGGCCGGCTTGATCTGTGCCTCCTGGTTGGTTATCATCTTACCAATTTCGATAGATTGAGGGTAATGCGTGATCACCTGGCTGTCAATCCTGTCCTTTAGTGGAGTAACGATACTACCGCGATTGGTATAGTCTTCAGGGTTAGCGGTAAACACAAATTGGATATCCAGCGGCAACCTCACTTTGAAACCGCGTATCTGAATATCCCCTTCTTGTAAGATATTGAATAAGGCTACTTGTATGCGCGCCTGTAAATCAGGTAATTCATTGATCACAAATATCCCTCTGTGTGATCGGGGAACCAGTCCATAATGAATTACACGCTGATCAGAGTAGGGAAGCTTCAAGCTGGCTGCCTTAATTGGGTCGACATCTCCGATTAAGTCGGCTATGGTAACGTCTGGAGTAGCCAATTTTTCAGTAAACCGCTGATCTCGGTGCCACCAGGCTACAGGTGTTTGGTTACCCTTTTCTGCCACAAGGTCTTGAGCAAACCGTGAGATAGGTTGCATCGGATCATCATTGAGTTCTGACCCTGCAACAATTGGAACATACTCATCCAAAAGGTATACCATTAAACGGGCCAACCTGGTTTTGGCTTGCCCACGTAACCCTAGCAAGTTAATATTGTGACCCGAAAGTACGGCGCGTTCCAGGTCCGGGATCACGGTTTGCTCATATCCATAAATTCCCGGAAAGATCTCATCTTTACCTTGAAGCTTTTGAATGAGGTTTTCACGCAATTCCTGTTTGATGGATCGGGGTATATAACCACTTTCTTTGAGCCCCTTTAAAGTATTTATATTCAATAGCTGGGCAGAAGTCAACCCTTGATAGTTACTCATTATTCACTGATTTAGATTTAATATTTCTTTCGCCGGTTTCTGCGAAAATCTTCAAATACCAAATGGCCTAGTCCTTTCAAACTGCTGTAATAGGCATTCCCACGATTGGCCTGGGTAAATTCTTTTACAAACTCCTTAAGATAGGGATCGGAGGCAATCATAAAAGTGGTAATGGGGATTTGTAGCTTACGACACTGAATGGCCAGGTTAAGGGTTTTGGCCAGTATCTTACGATCCAGCCCGAAACTGTTCTTATAGTATTTGATGCCCTTTTTTATACAGGTCGGCTTACCATCGGTGATCATGAAGATTTGCTTGTTCTTATTCTTCTTGCGGCGGAGCAGATCCATGGCTAGCTCCAAACCTGCAACGGTATTAGTATGATAGGGGCCGACCTTTAGATAGGGCAGATCTTTGATCTTTATTTGCCAGGCATCGTTACCAAATACTAGTATGTCCAGTGTATCTTTTGGGTATTTGGTGGTGATCAACTCTGCCAGCGCCATGGCTACTTTCTTGGCTGGAGTAATACGATCTTCACCATAAAGTATCATGGAGTGCGAAATATCAATCATTAACACAGTAGAAGTTTGTGTTTTGTATTCACTTTCCACCACCTCCAAATCATCCTGCGTGAGCATAAATTCTCCAAAGCCGTGATTGATCTGAGCGTTTCTCAACGAGTCGGTCATGGCGATTTGCTCGGGCGCATCCCCAAACTCAAAATCACGTCGGTCAGTACTTAATTCGTCACCTCTACCGCTAAAATTGGTGTGATGATGCCCTTTCCCGGATTTCTTAAGTTTGCCAAAGATTTCCTCTAGGGCATCTTTTCTGATCTTTTGTTCACTCTTGGCAGTGAGTTTAAAGCTGCCAGTTGTGCTGTCCTCCTCCAGATACCCTTTCTTTTTCAGATCTTCAACGAAATCGCCAATTCCATAGTCGCCTTTGGTAAGACCGTATTGGTTGTCTACCTCGTTTAACCATTGTAAAGCCTCACTTGCGTCTCCGGAGGTGATTACAAGCAATTGGTGAAATATCTTAAGCAAACTGTCAAAAGTAGCTTCTCCTGCTTGTTCTTCCGGTATATAATCACTAAACCTGAATCCTACCATAACCAAATGTTTAACACTTTTGCCCTTTATTTTGTTATCGAAAACAGTGCATTTCCTATGGAATCAGCCTTTTTGTTTGATTTGAATCCAATCTTTAAAATAGGTTATTATACCTAGGGATGTAACATTATGATGGTTATTTAACAAAAAGTGTCTGATAAATAT
>JBPCUG010000693.1:0-4264 GCA_051011275.1 Cyclobacteriaceae bacterium
AAAAGCCTGGCTTGCGTACCCAAAGGCATTTCGCCGATCTCATCGAGAAAAATAGTACCGCCATTGGTCACTTCGAAGTACCCCTTTCGGGCTTCATGGGCCCCAGTAAAGGAACCTTTTTCATGACCAAATAACTCTGAATCAATTGTGCCTTCGGGTATGGCGCCGCAGTTAATGGCTATAAACTTTCCGTGTTTGCGTCGGCTCAACTGGTGGATGATTTTGGAGAACGATTCCTTGCCACTGCCACTCTCCCCAGTAATCAGCACAGTCATATCAGTAGGAGCTACCTGGGCCGCAACTTCAATCGCATGGTTTAAAGAAGCAGAGTTCCCAATGATCCCAAAGCGTTGCTTGATGCTTAAAAGTTCTGTATCTATCACTTAGCAGTACTTTTGGTATGTAATTCCTGGGTCACAGCATCACCTAGCAGAGTGGCTGCTGTGCATTCATTGACCCGCACTTTTACATATTGACCTGGTTCAAAATTCTCTTTTGGGAAGATCACTACTTTATTTGCGGTGTTTCGTCCTTGTAAAAATTCTTTGGACCGTTTAGAAGTGCCCTCAACCAAGACAGTATGGATCTTTCCAACATCCCTTTGGTTTCTCTCTAAACTATGTTGCTGCTGCTTTTCGATAATTTCTTGTAGGCGTCTTTTCTTCTCTGCGGAAGGGATATCGTCCTCTAACTTTTTAGCTGCTAATGTCCCGGGCCGTTCGGAGTACATAAACATATATGCGAAATCGTATTTTACGAAGTCCATTAGCGATAAGGTTTCCTGATGTTCCTTCTCAGTTTCGCTGCAAAATCCGGCTATCATATCTGATGAGATCCCACAATCCGGACCTATGATATTCCAAATCGCCTCTACTCTTTCCCGGTACCATTCACGAGTATAAGTTCGGTTCATTAACTTTAATACCCTGGTGCTACCACTTTGCAGGGGTAAGTGAATATAATTGCAAATGTTCGGCTTATCCCTAATAGTATAGAGCACCTGATCCGTAATATCTTTAGGATGGGATGTTGAAAAACGCACCCTAAGTTCCGGACTAACCTCCGCCACCTGGTCCAATAGGCGATCGAAAGTGATCACATTTGTTTCCTCAGCCTTTTCTATCTGAGCCTTGCCTTTCAATTCCTTATTCGGAGACCACTTATATGAGTCAACGTTTTGCCCCAGCAAAGTAACTTCTCGGTACCCGCGATCAAATAGATCTTTAGCTTCGGCAACAATAGAAAAAGGATCTCTACTGCGTTCTCTTCCTCTCGTAAAAGGTACCACACAGAAAGAACACATATTATCGCAACCTCTCATAATGGAAATAAATGCAGTTACTCCATTGGAATTGATCCGCACAGGGTTGATATCGGCATAGGTTTCCTCTCGGGACAGGAATATGTTTACCGCCTTTTGTCCGGCATCAACTGCGCCGATCAAATTTGGCAAATCCCTATAAGCGTCAGGTCCCGCCACCAAATCGACTATCTTCTCCTCTTCTAATAATTGGTGTTTAAGCCTCTCAGCCATACACCCCAGTACACCAACCAATAGATCCGGTTTTCTCTTTTTGATTGTGTTGAATTGATGCAAGCGGTTGCGGACAGTTTGCTCAGCCTTTTCTCGAATAGAGCAGGTGTTCAAGAGGATTACATCGGCATTCTCAAAATCGTTAGTGGTGTCGAAGCCATCCTTTTCCAGAATAGCGGTAACGATCTCGCTATCAGAAAAATTCATTTGGCAGCCGTAACTTTCAATATAAAGCTTTCTTTCTTTCCCCGTGATGTTCTCTATGGAGGTTTTGACTATTTCACAAGCCTCTTCTTTTTCTGCTGCAATGATATCTATATCTTTGATCAAATGGGTCATTTGTCTTTTCGAAAATCAGGTTACAAATATAACAATATTGGCTCTAAAAATGACAAAATGGCAGACGGCTTTCTTTAAAAGACAGACCTAATAGACGAAATACTAACAAATGGCATTAATACAATCAGTAAGAGGTTGCAACCCAAAGTTAGGAGAAGCATGTTTCGTGGCTCCAAATGCAACTATAGTCGGGGACGTTATTATAGGAGATCACTGCAGCTTTTGGTTTAACATAGTGGTAAGAGGTGATGTTAATAAAATCACGATTGGAGATAAGACCAATGTTCAGGATGGGGTGATCATTCATTGCACCTATCAAAAATATGCCACTTCGATTGGTAACAATGTTTCACTCGGTCATGGGGCAATCATTCATGGGTGCACTATTGAGGATGAAGTTTTAGTTGGTATGGGAGCCATAATTCTGGACGGGGCGGTGATCAAGAAGGGCTGTGTGATAGCAGCAGGAGCCGTGGTACTTTCCGGTACTATTACGGAACCTGGTTTTATGTATGCGGGTGCCCCGGCAAGAAAGATCAAACCGGTTGATAAAGAGTTAAAGAAAGTTGTGGCCGATACTCCTGATAGGTATATTAAATATGCAGACTGGTATAGTGACTCTTAGGTATGGCCTATAATGACATAAGTATTTCCTAACTTAGCTATTATATGAAACTAATTATCAAAATGTTACTCTCAGCAGTTGCGGTGGTAGCTGTGGCTTATGTACTGCCAGGTGTGCATGTATCTTCTCCTGGGATTGCGCTTTTGGTGGCTGTGGTGCTTTCATTATTTCACGTCACTATCAGACCTGTGTTAGTGGTCCTGACCATTCCTATCTCCTTCGTTACACTTGGCTTATTTCTCTTAGTTATTAATGCCGCGCTGGTTTTGTTAGCCGACTACTTTATCGAAGGCCTTTCGGTAGATGGATTTTGGTGGGCGTTAGCTTTTAGCTTGCTACTATCCTTAGCCGTTTCTATGCTTCACGGATTTGTTAAGGATAAAAAGAAAGAATAGCGAAGAACTAGTCTCCCTTGTTTTTCTTTTTAGGCTCGTAGTAGTATCGCGGTTTTTGCGAGCCTCCTGGTTCTTTTTCTTTTACCCTGTCAAATCCTTTTTTCGGAGGAATGCGTGTAGGACCTATGCGCACGCCAATATGTACTTCATGATTTGGCTTAAATGGCCCGAATTTCTGAGATGACTTGAATTCATAGGAGTAGCCGACTGATACCAGGTCCTGGATCATAATGCCAGCTAGTAGCAGTCCGCCGTAATCTTGCCGATAACCACCACCAACCCAAGCTTGCTCTTGGTAGTGCAACACACCTACTGCCTCAATTTGACTAGGAATATCCTTGTTTATTCTGTATGTGACCCTTGGCTCAAAAGTTAATTGCTCCTCCATTAGAGGAATAGCATAGGAAGCATTGAGATACAAGTTCCTAAAAGGGGAGAATCTATGACTATTAAAGTCACGGTTAGTAGTGTCACTTTTGATCAAACTAGGCAAAACTAATCCTACGTTGAATCCCTTTTTCCTATAATGGGCACCCAGCTGTCCGTTAAAATAAGCATTGCTTTCTACTGCGCTTTGCAAACCGGGTATGGCTGGGTTATCAATTCTTACCAAATCATATCGATCCAATCCAAAACCGCCAGCAATTCCAAAATAAAACAATTCATCCTCTGCCAATGGTACCGCTCTCCCAAATGAGATAAGAGCCAACGACTGCGAACTAGTATCTTGTGAGGAATTAAAAAAATTAAAACCAAAACCTCCATCTCCAGCTACAGGCGTATTGAAGCTAAAATAAGTCAGTGCTGGCGTATCATTGCCAGCCAATTGTTGTCTGCGGGTCAAGTAAATTATAGCATGATTCTCGCTGCCTGCCAGCGCTGGATTATAAAGAAAGGGGTTGGTTTGACTCTGATTCAATAGAGGTAACTGCTGAGCCTGTAAGTAAGGCAATGCTAAAAGGACGGATATACCAATCAAGCAGAGTTTCTTCATTATTTTCAGTAAACCAAAATTGGAGTAAGCTAGTTTTCCATAATTGGAACAACAAAGTTCCACATATTATGTGGTATTTAGGCTACGAATGAGCCGGTTTCTCTATCTTAGGTAACATTTTTTTATATATTCTAGAAATTTAATGTTAAAGATTGCTTGGTCATCGATCTACGCCCATGAACTGCCTGAAAATCACCGGTTTCCAATGGAGAAATATAATTTACTACCTGAGCAGCTGGTTTACGAAGGCACCATCGATCAAGAGAATCTTTTTGAGCCCCATGTTATCGACGAAAGGTACATCCTAAATACACATGCAAAGAACTATTGGTTAAGGTTGAGTGAGCTGCAATTGAGTAAGTCTGAAGTGCGTCGAA
>JBPCUG010000694.1:0-4720 GCA_051011275.1 Cyclobacteriaceae bacterium
GTCTTCATACAGGTTAATTGAAGTTTTCAAGATAGCAAGGCCCTGATTTAGGTGCTGAGTAGCATTCCGAAAATCCCTACAGATGAAAGATTTGAGGCTGTTTTATCAATTTTTTTGAGCGCCCTCATTGGTGAAAAAGCAGGAAGGCCAATGAGGCAGGAGGATCAATCCTTAGATTCACACCATGACTTCAGCGATTGGAGGGCCTTTCCGCTCAAGCGGCGCATAGTTCTTCTTAAGAATGGGTTCATTATAAAACCGATTACCGGTTTTAACTGATAGTGAGTTTCCACTTGTACATTGGTCCCATTGCCATTTTCCGCTAGAATAAAATATTGCACCATTCCGTTAACAATTTTAGGAGGGTCAAGCACCCGTTCTCCATATACCAAGTACTCCTTGCCAAAATCGTTGGTCACTGTTTCAAAGGAAACCGTGGTATTATCAAATACACATATGTGCTTTGCACCAACTTGGTTGACGTGGCCCTTGTCGAATTTGATTTCTTTGGCAAACTTATTCCATTGCATGCGCTTCTCGAAGTCAATCACCGTCTCAAATACTTCATCCCTCCGTTTTTCAATATGGACTTTGCTTATCACCGGTTTCCCGCTCGTGAGTCCCACAGGTGTTGGTGGTACCTCGGGAATTGACTGATGCAACGGACTGAGCGAAGTAAACTGATAACTTATTTCTCCTAGGTTTTCATATTCGGTCGTCCCTGTCTTTAAGGTTACCCAATCAGGAAGTGTCCAGCCGCTAGGGGATTGGGTTCTCAAATAGTTGTCAGTGAGTAGCAAATATTCCTTCCCCTCGATATTGTTTTTTAAAAGTCGATGGGCCAGGATCAGGTCTGAACCATATGGTTTTGTTCTTTGCTTTACCTTTATAAAATCAAGTTCACCGGAGTGAGCAATGATTTTTAGGGTCAGGTTGAAAGCCGTTTTGCAGGCTCCGCACTGACAAATCCGTTGGCTTTCATATTTCTTCAAATGAGAGTGAAAGTTGAAAAACATCTTTTGCGCTTGCCGCACAATTGCTTCGGGCTCCGGTGCTTGCTGGTGCTTATAAAACAAAATAGCATCACCCTCTATTTCTGAAAGTGTAAGGTCCAAATCATTGGCATCAATAAGAATCTCCAGTAATTCGGCAATAATGTGCTGTCCGTGGGCTATTTCCGTTTTGTTAACAAACTGGGTAAACCCACTGATGTCGGGAATAAAAATTAAAGAGGGTAAAGGTTTGCTCAAACCAAATTTTTTGAAGTTTAATCTATTACTGTACGGCGTTCAATTAATGTAGTTTCATGTATTGACTACTTTCAAAACAAAAATTATTGAGATATCATTCGAATAGATTTGTCAGGTTTATCCATTTTTGGTAGGCAATTGGAGCCCAACCGCACCTAAACCCTTTATTAATAGTATCTTTCCATTGGCAAAATAGCTTTACCCAGAAGCTGATTTATGATGAAAATTGTAGAATGTCCACGTGATGCGATGCAGGGGCTGCATGATTTTATCCCTACTGAGGTAAAGGCCTCATATATCAATCAATTGCTCAAAGTGGGATTTGACACCATTGATTTTGGGAGTTTCGTTTCTCCCAAGGCCATTCCTCAGATGCGAGATACGGCTCAAGTAATTGAAGAACTGCAATTGGAAAACACTGTTTCGAGGCTACTGGCCATTGTTGCCAATATTAGGGGAGCTGAGGATGCCTGTCAGTTTGAGGAGATCAGCTATTTGGGATTCCCTCTGTCACTTTCCGAAACCTTTCAGCAACGCAATACCAATAGATCTATTGATGAGGCGCTTCATATCTTGAATGGGATTCAAGATATTTCCTTGCAAAACAACAAAACCTTAGTAACCTATATCTCAATGGGTTTCGGTAATCCTTACAGCGATCCTTATAACCAGGAAACTGTAATTACTTTTGTGGAGAGACTTTCCAATATGGGTGTTGCCATTATATCATTAGCTGATACCATTGGGGTTTCGCAACCGGAGACCATTTCGTACCTCTTTCAAAACCTGATTCCTGCCTTTCCGGCGATCGAGTTTGGTGCACACCTGCACTCACACCCTGCTTCAGCTAGGGACAAGATAGATGCAGCATTTAAATCCGGTTGCCAGCGATTTGACGGTGCCATCAAGGGCTTTGGAGGTTGCCCAATGGCCAAAGATGATCTGGTAGGCAATATGGCTACGGAAAGCATAATTGACTATCTAACTAACGAGAAAGTAATTATTGACATTGATAGGGAAGCATTTGCTCAAGCAGTGGTCGAGGCCACGAAGGTCTTTCCATTATCATAAAATAATTAGTCTTTGCAATGAATATCTAGCAAGGGTTGAGCTCCATTAATTCCTAAAGCTTTGGCTTGGTTAAGATCTTGGCAAGCCTGGATTGAATCCCCCACAGCTACCTCCGATATGGACCTCAAATAATACACCATGCCCTCCCCAGGGTAGATTTTCAGAAAGAGCGTGTAATTTTCAATAGCTTCCTTGTGTTGTGTAAGCTGCTGATGGCAGTACGCCTTACCAAAAAACGCATCTACGTAGTTATGATTGATACTGATCAACTGGTCAAAAAAGTGAAGCGCTCTCTGATAATCTTTAAAAACGTAAGTGTTCAACTCGCCTAATTCATAATAAGCACTATCGATATGGACATCTTGCGAGATGGCATTTTCAAAGCTCTGTCGAGCCAGCTCAAACCTCTCTTGTTTTTTAAGGCATTTACCTTGTAGGTAGCTCAATTTAGCTTTTTGGGTATCGAAGTCGGTACTTTGAATTCCTTTCTCAATGTATTCCAAAGCTTGATCACACTGATTGAGCTGATAAACCATTACTTCGCTTAATAACAGATATGATCGGTAGTTTTGAGCGCTAAATGGCATTATGGACTTCTTTAAACTTTCAGCCGCTAGCGGATAGTTATTTTCGCTCAAATGCCTAAGGGCTTCTTCAAATTCTTTGTCGCCATTAAATTTCAGCAACCCTAAGGGAAAAAGTATCACAAATGCCAAAATTCCCAATACGGTAAGAGTCGCTAAGAAGTAAGCCTTTCGCGAGTAAACCACTTTTTCCCGACGACGGTAGGGTCGATATTTCCTACGATAATATTGGGTTCTTCTGGCTGAGCTGTAAGCGCTTTTAGGGGAGTGCCCATATTTTAATACCAGGTCATACTTTGCCTTTTTGGTACTATCTGATAGTACGATGTATGCTTCGGTTATGTTCTTAAACCTTTCCTCCGCCTGGGGATCTTGTGGATTTTTATCCGGATGGTACCTTTTAGCTAAGCTGCGAAAGGCAGTTTTGATCTCCTTAGCAGAGGCTCCTCGAGCAATACCTAGCATATTATAATGATCCATTGGCGACTACGCTTCAATCAAAAGCTAAACGAACCGATAGCCTCAATAGTTGTAAGGCCTGGCTTATTTGCTTAGTACGTATTTTTTTCCCGGCATTGATTTCACCCATCCACTAAATTCAAGAGTCAGAAGAAGCGAGGCAACACGGTTGATAGGAATTTGAGACTTCCAACTCAAATCATCGATAAGCATTTCCCTTTGATTGTTGGATAGCAGGCTGAGTATTTTAAGCTCTTCGCCTGAAAAGTCGGATTTATCAAATTCCTCTTGATGTGAGGCATCCGAAGATTCTTGTAAATCCCAGCCCATTATTGTGGTTAAATCTTTTGCCCCAGTCAGCAAATGAGCTTGTTTTTTTTTGATCAAATTATGGCATCCTTCCGACGATGTTTCTTCAATGCTACCGGGCATAGCAAATAATTTCTTTTTATACCTGCGGGCTAAATGAGCGGTGATTAACGCGCCTCCTTTTTTTGCAGCTTCAACCACTACCAACGCGTCTGAAAGACCGGCAATGATCCGGTTGCGGGCTGGAAAGTGGAAAGCATCGGGTTTCGTACCAAGCTTATTTTCACTCAGAAGTCCACCTTGAGTGACCATTCTATTACAGGTATCTTTGTGTATAGCAGGATAAATCACATCGATACTACTTCCCAATACCCCTATTGTAGGTAGTTTGGATTTGAGTGAGATGCGATGTGCCTGGATGTCTATTCCATAGGCCAGGCCACTTACGATCAAAGGTTGGTAAGGAGCAAGACCTTCTACTAATCGCTGGGTGATGCTCTTGCCATATGCTGTGGCTTTACGGGTGCCTACAATACCCACAATACGCTTGGTATTAAGATCCGCATTGCCTTTAAAATATAGTAAGGCCGGAGCATCGTCCATCTGCTTGAGTCGTTCCGGATAACTAAGATCGGTATAAAACAGCAGTTCAATATTCTTGTCCTTACACCTTGATATTTCTTTCTTCGCTGCAGAAAAGGTATTCTTCTTAAGAATCGCTTCCGCGATAGTAGGACCTACACCAGGAACACTATTTAGCTTGCTTTTTGAGGCCTTGTAAACATTGTCTGGGCTTCCCAAGTAGCTAATTAGCAGCTTAATTGTGATATCGCCAATACCAGGAATAAGCGTTAAAGCCACCTGATATAGCTTCTCACCGGTCATTGTAAATAATAAAGTTTTAGGGAAGTTGGGTCTTAATCTCAACCAGAAATGATCGGATATCCTTAAGAGATTCTATCATTTCCATTTTGGTTTTCGCAGCATTTGAACCACTCTTAATCATTGATTTGGCTCCTTGAAGAGTAAATCCTTTTTCTTTTACCA
>JBPCUG010000695.1:0-3386 GCA_051011275.1 Cyclobacteriaceae bacterium
GCTAAAGCTGGGGAAACAACCATAAAAGTGAACTCATGTCATCTAACTGGCCCAAGGTCCCTAGCAAGCCTCCGTGGTTGCTGTAATGTTTTTAGTAGGTATGGTAAGTTTAAATAGCCTTTGGGGCAAATGGGTTCTGGAGTGTAAATCATTCTAATCAGCTGATCCACAAGATGTTAATTAGAGATTGATAAACCCTAATCAGTACTTGTAGGTCATAAAAAAGATATGTTTCGCAACCCATATAAAGCGTTTTACAACTGTACCAAACTACCCGAAATTGCCTCTATAAAGCACTATTTATTGCTTAACTTTCGCATTAATTGAAACAGGTGGTTGCCATTTGCACAAATACGAAATGAATATTCCCAAAATAGGAATAGAATTACAATACGGAGATTCGACAATTTTGAGACGGGAATTGAGTTTAGTTATCAGATGAAAGGAATAGTTGTTATCATTCTATGTGTGATGATCTTTGCGTGTACCAGCAAGTTGGCAGTCGCGCAGAATGATACCATTCCACCAGTAGAGGAGCAGGACGATGCTGGGTTCGGTGGGGATGAAGCAACTGAATCAGAAAAGACAGCTGATACCAGTTCAGTAAAAAAACAGAAGGGTAAAAGAAAAACTGATCAAATAAAAAAGCGTCAGGCAAATCCGAATTACGGATTCAGATCCTTTCTAAACAAATTTTCATTAACTGGCACCTTAGGTTATGGTCGCACATATTACAATCCGACCGATACATCGTATCTAAAGTTTAGAGGAGGAGGGGTCCCAATAAATTTAAGCCTACATTTCAACTTTCTTGAACGTTTTAGATTAGGGGGTGGTGCCAGTGCGGAATTTCACCGGCTCAACCAATTTGATCCTTCAACGGAAAACGGGGTAAACAAACAAGGCACTACTTTCACAAGATTCTATGGAATGTTTGGGGCCAAAGTGTATGACTACTGGAGCTATTCGTTTGTTCCAGAAATACAGGTCGGGAAAGTAAACCTTGGAAGTGGGTTTGACAAAAGTGTGGTTAGCAATTCGCTGTATTTTAATATTGGACTTTCAATTGAAAAAAACCTTTCGGAATACTTTAGAGTTATTGCCCGCCCGTCATATGAGAGGAAGAGTTACACAGCTACGGAATTAAGTGGTACGGTTAAGTATAAAATGCCGGCAGTGTACCTTCAAATAGGAGTTAGTATCAATTATCCGGATGTGCCTAGATGCCCAATAAATTCTTGTTATACACAGATAAAACATATCCATTTTGGCAATGAATATCGTGGTCAGGCAATTCCAATAAAACAAAACAGGAAGTACGGTGAATTGCGCCCTCGATTGCTGAAATACAAAAGAAAGAACAGAAAAAAGATAAACCCCTACTAGATAGATACTTAAAGGGATAATCTTAAGTGTTTATTTACAATAAACACCCTTCATTTAGCTGTTTCTGAGTTGAGCTAAACCACCCATAATTTTGGCCTATTAAATTGCTGGTACATGGATTTTTTATGTAACTTGCAGCCTTAATTCAGCACCCTCTAATAGGACTATTTTTTTATGGCAAACGATGATATCGAAGGTCTGTCATCCGACAGGCAAGAAATCATACCCATTAATATAGAAGATGAAATGAGAGCTGCCTACATCGATTATTCGATGTCGGTCATTGTTTCTAGAGCTTTACCAGATGCGAGAGATGGACTCAAGCCCGTTCATCGTCGGATTTTGTTTGGTATGGACGAACTAGGAGTGAACTACAATCGGTCATATAAGAAATGTGCCAGAATTGTAGGAGATGTTTTGGGTAAGTACCATCCACATGGGGATACTGCGGTTTACGATACATTGGTGCGCATGGCACAAGAATGGTCACTGCGCTATCCGCTGGTTGACGGCCAAGGGAATTTTGGTTCAATTGATGGAGATTCTCCGGCTGCTATGCGATACACTGAAGCCAGGCTGAGACGAATTTCAGAGGAACTTCTTTCCGATATAAAAAAGAATACGGTTGATTTTCAACCTAACTACGATGACTCAGCAAGCGAGCCTACAGTACTGCCGGCCAAAATACCAAACCTCTTGCTCAATGGTGCATCCGGTATAGCAGTGGGAATGGCAACCAACATGCCACCACACAACCTCACTGAAATAGTAAATGGGATAATTGCTTACATAGATAACAGCGACATCGACCTTGCCGGATTGATGGAGCATATCTCAGCTCCGGATTTTCCCACAGGTGGCATTATTTATGGTTACCAAGGGGTGAGGTCTGCTTTTGAGACGGGCCGCGGCCGCGTGGTGATGAGAGCAAAAGCCAATATTGAAACTACCAAAAAAGGCAAAGAGCAAATCATTGTTTCTGAGATCCCCTACATGGTAAACAAAGCGAGCATGATAGAAAAGACTGCAGCTTTGGTCAATGATAAAAAAATTGAAGGGATCTCCGATATAAGGGACGAGTCGGATAGAGAAGGGTTAAGAATAGTATATGATCTTAAACGAGATGCCATTCCCAACGTAGTTCTGAATAACCTATTTAAGTATACTCAATTACAATCTTCTTTTGGAGTTAACAATGTGGCTTTAGTTAATGGCCGCCCACAAACCCTAAACCTCAAAGAGCTCATAGGGCATTTTGTTAACCACCGGCATGAAGTCGTAGTACGCCGTACACAGTATGACCTTGATGAAGCCGAAAAGAGAGCGCATATCTTAGAAGGGTATTTGAAGGCCCTGGATCACTTGGATGAGGTAATTGCTTTGATCCGTAATTCCAGAGACCCTGAAATTGCAAGGAATGGTTTGATGCAGGAGTTTGACCTTTCTGAGATCCAAGCTAAGGCTATCCTTGAGATGCGATTGCAGCGATTGACCGGACTGGAAAGAGAAAAAATCCAAAAGGAATACGAAGAGGTAAAAGCGCTGATCGAAGAACTCAAAGATATACTTAATGACGAGGGTCGCCGCATGCAGATCATCAAGGATGAACTTACCGAACTAAATGATCGGTACGGTGATGAACGGAGGACTACGATTGAGCACAGTGCCGATGACTTTACCGATGAGGACATGATACCTAATGAGGAGATGGTCATTACTATTTCCCATGAAGGATATATTAAACGAACGCCTCTTACGGAATATAGAACTCAGGGTAGGGGCGGCGTAGGGTCCCGTGGAGCAGCGACGAAGCAGGATGATTTTACCGAGCACTTGTTCACTGCTTTTACCCATAATTACTTGTTAGTTTTTACTGAGCTAGGAAAGGTATTTTGGAAGAAGGTATGGGCCATTCCGGTGGGCAGCAAAACTGCAAAAGGCAGGGCCATACAAAACCTAATTAACATTGAGTCCAACGACACTATTAGGGCGGTTATTAA
>JBPCUG010000696.1:0-3250 GCA_051011275.1 Cyclobacteriaceae bacterium
AAATAAAAGTCAGTATAATCCTGGTCTAGCAGATCTTTTACGATACCATTGGTTACGAAAATCTCTTTAAATCCGTCATTGTCCAGATCCACCATAAATGCACCCCAACTCCAATCGGTGGCTTCAACTCCTGAGGACCTCGAGATCTCACTAAAATGAACACCATCCCCGATAGCTATCGGGGCCGGCCCTTGGTTTAGCTGAAATACATTTCTTGGAAATTGCCGGTAATATCCATTCTTCACTTTTAAAGTATAGGCATCCCAATTGTCAAAAACAGTTTTGGTTTTTAATCGTGATTCCTCATCGGGCAGCATTTCGGTGACAAAAATTTCAGGGTAGCCATCGTTATTAACATCGGCGATATCCACTCCCATGGATCCCAGGCTGATTTCATCGATTATTTCTTCCAAGGATTCTTTGAACGTTCCGTCCCCTTGATTGATGTATAAATAATCTTTTTCGAAAAAGTCATTGGCCACAAAAATATCCGGCCAACCATCCCGGTCAATGTCTCCAACCGATACGCCCAGACCAAATCCAATGGCGCTCCCGTAAATTCCAGCTACCTCACTTATGTCTGTAAATCCATTTCCGGTGCCTCCTCGGGAACTAGGGATGCCATCGTTGCGATACAGCTTATTACCACCATTAGGGTCTCGCTTATCCCGAAGTCCTTTGCTGGCGTCCATTACCACATCAGTAGGATTGATGGAATTATTGGATAAATACATATCCAGGTCATCGTCTTTGTCAAAATCAAAAAACACTGCATGAACGGAAAAGCCTAGGTCAGCTAGCCCATAGGCCTTTGCAGATTCCGTGAAAGTGGGAATTCCTTGGGCATCTAATCCATTGTTGATAAATAATTCATTATGCCGATTCTCACCTTCTGGCAAACCACTTTTACACACATATATATCTAACCAACCATCGCTATTGATATCAACTAGACTTACTCCGGTAGACCAAGCCCCATGACTGGCAACGCCTGCTGGCTGGGTAACATCTTCAAATTGAAAATCTCCTTGATTTATATAAAGCTTATTGTCCACCTGATTGCCGCAGAAAAATAGATCCAACAGACCATCATTATTTAAGTCGCCTAGTCCTACCCCCGCGCCATTGTAGAAACTTCGAAAAATATAGGTGTTGAAGTCCTCATCATAGTGCAGTTGATTGACGAAGTCTATTCCTAGTTTGGCTGGGTTTAATTGGGTAAAATGAGAGCCTTTAGACAACTCAACGGAGCGCTGACAGGAGCAAATACCGATTATTAAAACTGATAGGATGTAACTTAACAGGCGCATAGGAGTTTCCAGTTCTCCGTTTTCAGTTGTGTATTTTACTAAAATACTGATTAAACTTATTGTCAGGAAATTATTATAGATTCGGTTATGATTTATGCAACCCAAGCCTCATTACTTTGAAGAAATCATGGGTCATGTATATGGTTTTTGGTGCAGGGAATGGTATCGCATTTGCTCCAGGTGGATTGCGGAATAGCTCAACAACTATGCCCTGCCTTTCGGTCTTGTCGGCAAGCAGGCGATCTACTTCTTTTTTTGGCACTAAACTCATATTGGTTCTGACGTGGCTAGGGCAATGACACGACCTTCACTACCTACAGCCGTATAAAAATGATATACAATTCCATCCCATTTGATGACCCATGGTTTGTGGGCATAAGTTGAATCATAATCATCCGAAGGTGCTATCAAATCCTCTCCTTGCCAATCTGTCCAGTTGACCAGGTCGTACGAACAGGCAAAACGTTCAAAGGCTCCTTCGCGATAATGGGCTCCAAAATAAAACATGACGTAGAGATCACCGATTTTTGCGATCTGTGCATCTCCGCAAATTCCTTTCCCACGCGTGATGAGGGGCTCATCGCCAAAGCGTTTCCAATTCAACATATCCTCGGAGACTGCCATTCCAATGCTTTCAACCCAATCTTCTTGCTGTCCTTTGGCATTATAATACATGATAAAGGGAAATCCAGTTAATTGCCTTTTATCATGAATGATCAAACTTTTGTATATGGTTTTTCTTTCGAAAAATCGAGCATCATCATCTGTAGGAAGCAATATTGGCTTTTGGTGTCTCTGCCACTCCGTTGCTGAGCTTATGGTATGTGAGAAGGCGAGTCCAACTCCTAAAGTTCCCTCTTCATATCCTGCGCTAGCTCCCCCCAGATAGGACATCCAGTACTTATCATCGAATTCTTCGACTTCATATGAGCCACCCCATTCAATATCCACCAATGACAAATAGCCAGCTTTTTGATTAGCATCCCAGGTGTTTTCGGTAAATGACATGATCTTCCCCATGATTTCCCAGTTTAACAAATCGTCGCTTTTTGCCAGCCATGTCTCATACCCCTGGGCACTTTCATCCATAGTAGGTGCTTCGTATACAATGTATGTCATGTACCAGAATCCGTTCGCTCGATAGATAGTGGGGCTGTCAATGATTTTGCTGGAGTCTGGTTCTTGGAATACCACCCCATACTTGTATGGTGTTTTGATTTCCTGGTAAATTTCTTCCATTACTTCGGGTGGGACTGTTTTTTGTTTTGCGGAGGGGGTGTCATCGTTCTCTTCCGGACATCCCATACAAATAGCCGGCGGATATAGGTCTTCTCCTCCTCTCCACCAGGATTGCGGAATAGGGAAAACTTCAATCCCAGAGCCCTCAGTTTTGTAGGCAAGCAGTCGATCTACTTCACTTTTTGGTACGGGAAGTACTGTGCCATGCCGGATCCATCTGGGCAACTTAAGCTGATCGCTAATATTTTCATAGGATTTAAAATCAGAAGTTCTGAATACACCATTTCCCTGGATATTCCAATAATCGCAATAGATAAGCCAATTGTCCCCATCCGGTAAGATAGTAGGCCCTTCCGCTCTCGCTTCAACTCCAGGCACTTTTGGCCCAGCAAACGGCTCCGTTTCTGAAAGGTCGCCCCAGAAATCCTCAGGTAGATTCACCCAGGACTCCAAAGGTTTCTGACTCAATACAACATGGATCTGCTGCTCAGTCTCTTCCTTAATGGACATGGCATAAGTGTCCTCATCAATTCTGGTGATATAGGCATCTATGACCATGTGATCTCTGGGGGCATAGAATATTTTGCGGGGAGTATAGGTTTTAAAGTCTTTGGTGACCGTGTAATACATTCTGTGGTTCATGTTCTCCCAAATCGCTGGATTCCATGTTTGTGGATAAATAGACGGATGCTCGATGGTGG
>JBPCUG010000697.1:0-3333 GCA_051011275.1 Cyclobacteriaceae bacterium
GGCCTTAATGGTGTCGGTACCAAAGCGGTTAACGCCCTTAGTGGCTATTTCAAGGTGCAGGCCTATCGTGACAAAAAGACCAAAGTAGCTGAGTTTTCGAAAGGTGAATTGGTCAAAAATGCAAAGATCACTTCATCCAGCGATCGTAACGGTACATTGATAGTTTTTGAACCGGACCCAGCGGTTTTTAAGAACTTCCATTTCATTCCTGAGTTCTTGGAAAATCAAATATGGAATTATGCCTATCTCAATGCCGGGCTTACCGTAAATTTCAATAAGAAAAAGTACCACTCTCAAAACGGGCTTCTTGATCTCTTAAATAGCAAGACCGACGTAGACAATATTAGGTATCCCATTATTCACTTGAAAGGGAATGATATTGAGATCGCTTTGACCCATACCAACCAGTACGGCGAGGAATACTATTCTTTTGTCAACGGTCAACATACAACTCAAGGGGGTACACATTTGGCCGCTTTTAGAGAAGCGATCGTCAAGACGCTTCGAGATTTTTATGGGAAGAATTTTGAAGCTTCGGATATACGAGGATCTATAGTAGGTGCTATCTCGGTAAGGGTGATGGAGCCGGTGTTTGAATCACAGACCAAAACCAAACTGGGTTCACAAAATGTAGCGCCGGAAGGACCCACTATGCGTACTTTCATTAACGACTTTGTCAAGCAAGCTCTTGACAACTTTATGCATCGCAATCCTAAAGTGGCGGAGGCGATGCTCAAAAGGATCCTGCAGTCTGAACGGGAGCGTAAGGATATTGCCGGCATCAAAAAATTGGCTAATGAAAGGGCAAAGAAAGCAAACCTCCACAATAAGAAACTTCGAGATTGCCGGTTGCACCTAAACGATAAAAAGAGTGACGATGTGACCGAGACCATGCTCTTTATAACTGAGGGAGACTCGGCTAGCGGATCGATCACCAAATCTAGGAATGTACAAACGCAAGCAGTGTTCAGCTTAAGAGGTAAGCCTTTGAACTGTTTTGGGCTGACCAAAAAGGTGGTTTACGAAAATGAAGAATTCAATCTGCTACAGCATGCGCTCAATATCGAAGATGGGATTGAAGGTCTGCGATACAGCAAGATCATCATTGCTACCGACGCTGATGTAGATGGTATGCATATCCGTTTGTTGATGTTGACTTTTTTCTTGCAGTTTTTTCCTGATTTGGTTAAGGGGGGTCATGTCTATATTTTGGATACGCCGCTTTTTCGAGTGAGGAATAAAAAAGAAACTATCTATTGCTATAGCGAGGATGAGAAGCAGCGTGCCATGGAACAGCTTGGCACCAAACCTGAGATTACGAGGTTCAAAGGTTTAGGGGAGATATCTCCCGATGAGTTTGGTGAATTTATTGGAGAAAATATCAGGCTGGAGCCTATCATTCTAAGAAAAGATGCCAGCATTCAGCAGCTGCTCACTTTTTATATGGGTAAAAATACCCCGGATCGACAGAAGTTCATTATTGACAATTTGAAAATAGAAAAGGATTTGGTAGAGGAGGCAGTGTAACTAGTAGGATGGAAGAAGGGGAATACTATCATATCTTTAATCGCGGTGTAAATCGAGAAGAGATTTTCAAGGAGGAAAGAAACTATGAGTTCTTTTTGAGGAGGTATCAATATTACCTCAGGGATTATCTGGAAACGTATGCCTATTGTTTGATGCCTAATCACTTCCATTTACTAGTGAGAATAAAAGAACCAGAACCTGCAAAAGACCTACGAGGTTTTAGAAACCTCGTAGGTCTGAAACCGGCTGGAGTAGAGAAGCAAGGACTGGCTCCCTTAGATAAGGCTTTCAAGAACTTTTTTACTTCCTATGCCAAAGCTATCAATAAAGCCTATGACAGAACTGGAAGCCTATTCCAAAATCGGTTCAAGAAAAAATTGGTAGAAGACGACTCCTATTTCTCTTCTTTGGTAGCTTATATCCACTTAAATCCTGTAAATGCTAGACTTTGCAAAGAACCAGAAGATTGGCCATATAGCTCCTACAATAGCTTTTTAGGAGATTCAAACCAGATAGTTCCCGTTGAAAAGAAGGAGGTTTTCGATTGGTTTGGAGACAAAGAAGAGTTTATTAACTTTCATAAAATAACCGATCAAGAACCACAGTTAACAAAATATACTTTTGATTAACTTATGTTGTCATTAGAAAACTCTGGTAAAGACCCACGAGGTTTTAGAAACCTCGTGGGTCTGATATCGATTTGACTGGAATAGAAAAGGCATTTTTAATCGAGAAGAATGGCAAAAGAAAAAAAAGAGACCAACGGCCAGCTGAGTAACGAAGAGGAGATCCACGATGTCATTCCGGTTTCCGGAATGTACGAGAGCTGGTTTATGGATTACGCATCTTATGTGATCTTGGAACGAGCAGTCCCAGCTATCGAGGACGGATTCAAGCCGGTGCAACGACGTATCCTTCACGCCATGAAGGAAATGGATGATGGACGTTTCAATAAAGTAGCCAATATCATTGGCTCCACTATGCAGTACCATCCACACGGTGACGCTTCCATTGGTGATGCCATTGTCAACCTTGGCCAGAAGGACCTGCTGATCGAAACCCAGGGAAACTGGGGAGACATTCGTACCGGCGACAGTGCTGCCGCTCCAAGATATATTGAAGCACGATTGTCGAAGTTTGCCTTAGAAGTAGTCTTTAATTCTCAGACTACCGAATGGCAGCTCTCTTACGATGGCCGAAAGAAGGAACCAGTGACCCTACCGGTAAAATTCCCATTGCTACTCACTCAAGGTGTGGAAGGAATCGCAGTAGGACTTTCTACCAAGATACTCCCGCATAACTTTTGCGAGCTTTGCAAGGGATCGATTGATGTGCTCAAAAACCGCAGCCCTAAGCTACTTCCGGATTTTCCTACTGGAGGAATGGCAGATTTTTCAGATTATAATAGGGGTAAACGAGGTGGAAAGGTTAGAGTTAGAGCAAAAATTGAAGAATACGATAAGAAGACTCTGATTATTAAAGATATACCATACTCCACAACTACCACTAGTTTGATCGATTCGATCATAAAAGCCAATGAAAAAGGCAAGATTAAGATCAAGCAGGTGGTGGACAACACTGCAAAAGATGTGGAGATTTTGGTTTCTCTTGCTACAGGCCAGTCGCCGGATATCACTATCGATGCGCTATATGCATTTACAAATTGTGAGATCTCGATTTCTCCTAATGCCTGTGTGATCGTGGATGAGAAACCGATGTTCCTCACGGTCAATGAGATCTTGAAAATTAATACCGAGCAAACTGTTAAGCTACTGACAAGAGAGCAGGAGATTAAAAAGGCAGAAC
>JBPCUG010000698.1:0-15490 GCA_051011275.1 Cyclobacteriaceae bacterium
CGTCCCAACTGTAAATCTTCAGGAAAATCAACCCAACTAATTGAATCAGGATGCCAGTTAGCAATTAAGGGCAGCCACCTACAGTTTCACGCTGGTTGGAGGAATTTAGCTTATATAATTTTGTGAACGCCTTATACCTAAGGAGTAAAACTAACGAGAAACTAAAAAACAACCACCATGAAAAGTTATAAGAAAAGCCAGTTGGGTTGGGGAGTACTTCTCCTACTGGGGATTTTTTTGTTGGCCTGTGAAGAAGAAACACCTAATGACCCCGGGCCTGGAAACAATCCAGGCCCCACACCCCAAACCAACATCGACGCTAATACCCTTAACCAGGGACTGGTATTTAACGACGCACAATTAATCTCGGGAACCATGCCCGCAAATAGTAATCTGGCCGATCTAAAAATAAACAAAGACACCATTAACATATGGCCTGGAATCAATGCTCGCATTGAGATCCAAAATCATAATACAATTGCTATAGGGAGCATTTTGGTACAGATACCAGGTGCTGATGGATACTACCAAGCGGCTGTTGAAGAAGAGGAAAGCACCGATTCCATCTCAGTTTTTTACGTTGATATCGATCCTAAAGGGCTGGACCTGCCCCTCAATGGAGATATTATCATCTCTCCGGCCGACCTCAATGGAGAAGTGATCGATGAATTTGACCATCCTTTGCATGTGGATACTCCTTTCAACGAAAATGTGGGTAGCGGCCCGGATGGTACCGGGCAGGGCACCTGCAAGCCTGCTCTGAGAAAAGATCTTTTTTGGATCTATACTTCTTTAGAGGGCAAATTTTGGAGTGCTCCTGGTTTTCCATTTTATCAGTCTGATTACGAGGTTGAGGGATGTTGCTTCAGCGGCAGAAGTCAAGTTTGTGGGACTGCCGCTCCTAACTCTACAGTGGCGGTTACCGAACAATATGCCCGAACCGAAAGCCAGTATCTTTACTTTTTTGAGGATAACCTTGGATACGCTTACGAGATGGAAAAAACTTTTAACGACTACGACCCGGATAAAACCGATTTTTGCAGTTCTACTCCAGGTTATTCTTTTCGGAAGCCGGGGATCTATACGGGCGGCGAATATTCTATTACACCAAATAGCTTTGAGACGGTTTATAATGTAATTATCCATACCCTAGATTTTACTACTAAGGATGCTTTGGATGTGGGCTTTTTCCCAACAATCATTGTGAATGAGGGTCTAACCGGTAGATATAAATATTCTTTGGGCTGCAGGTATTTTATATACGAGGTAGATATTGAGGGAACAAAGTTTCTAAGGGTCTATGAAAATGTTGAGGACTTTGACCTTTGGTACGACTGATAAAAACCCTGGCTTGAGGTAGAACTAGCCAAATAGACCATATCCATTTTATCTATCTCAATCATTACAGCTATGAAACAACCTATTCAATATATCACCATCATATTAATCCTACTTATCTGTGGTCGTTGCTCGGATGACGATTCTCCCACCCCTACAGTTCCTTCCGAGCCAGGCACCTATCAGGTCTCAATGGAAATTGATGATCTTATCCGCTGGTACACTTTAGTAATACCGGAGAGATATGATCATACGGAAGAAAGACTCCTCTTATTCTTCTTTCACGGAGGTGGTGGCAGTATGTCAGCTTCCTACGCTGCCAGAGACGACTTGCGAAGTTTATGCCAGGAAGACAACTGGATATTGGTCTTCCCCAATGGTACCAATGAGATCGATAATAAAGGGAGTGGAGCTAATTGGAACGCGGTGCATTGCTGTCAGGAGGCGTTGGCAAATAATGTAAACGACGTAGGATTTGTAAAAGCCATGATCAAAACCATAGAGTCAGGACTGAAAATTGATGCAGACCGGGTTTATGCCACCGGCTTTTCCAACGGCGCTATGTTTACCCACCGATTAGCAGCCGAGGTACCGGAACTATTTGCTGCGGTGGCGCCTGCCGCCGGAACCATTGGTGGAGTACCTCATGAAGGGACCGATACATTAGTAATCAATCCCACATCTGCTATTCCAATACTACTTTCGCACGGTATGGCTGACACCAATGTCCAATATTTTGGTGGGGCCACCGGTAAGCTCCCCAGTACCCGAAGTGATTTTTCTCACGAAGAATCTTTTCAGTTTTGGAGTGCAAATAATAATTGCAATCTCTCGGGAATTGATACCCTTAATACAAAGGGTAACAACGGCCGAATAGTTGAACGGAAACTCAGTGGCTGCGACGGGAAAGTGATCTCATTAAGCATTGAAAACCTAAAACATTTGTGGCCTGGCCTTGATGATGCCGGTTACGATGGTACCGCCCGGATCTTTGAGTTTCTGAAATCACATAGTAAGTAACTGCTTTAGTACACCAGTGGTTGAGGTTTATAGCGGTGATCAGGAATCTCTAGGTTCAGTGTGATCATTCAGGGGATTCCTGATATTTCTCTTGCACATTGAAGAGAAATTCATAAAAGACAGTCCTTTTTTAGACCTTCAGCAAAGCTTGCCATAAAATCTCCACGGGATGCAAGGCCTTCTTACCGGTACCATCTTTTATCTGGTGTCGGCAGCTAGTACCAGGTGCAGCGATGATCACTTCCTCAGACTGCTTTCTTACTTCGGGGAAAAGGACAAGCTCCCCGATCTGCATGGATAGCTCATAGTGCTCTCTTTCATAACCAAAAGAGCCAGCCATTCCACAGCACCCGGAATGGATCATTTGTACTTTGTAGTTCTTAGGTAACGACAACATTTTTTTGGTAGGGGTTTGAGAAGCCAATGCTTTTTGGTGGCAATGCCCGTGCAACTTGATCAGTCTTTCATCTTGATTAAACTGATCTGCTTTGACGTGACCCTTATCCATTTCTTGGGCTAGGAACTCATCGATCATAAGACAATTACACGCCAATTGCTGGGCTTTTTCTCTCTCCTCCCCTCTCAATAAGTCGATATACTCATCACGAAAAGTAAGAATTGCTGAAGGCTCCAGTCCTATCAATGGTGTTTCTTCTGAAACCAAAGGATACAATGCACCTACATTGGCTTGAGCTATCTTCCTAGCTTGGGGAAGCAGACCTTTGGATAAATAAGTACGGCTACTCTCTTCGTGCTCTGGTATGATTACATGATAACCTAGCCGAGTCAATAACTCGATTGCTTTGATACCAATTTCTGTATCGTTGTAATTGGTGAACTCATCGCAAAACAAGTAAACCTTTCTGCCGGCCTGAGCGGTATTGAGGAATTCTTTTTCATACCACTTCCTCAAAGTGATCCGGTACAACTTAGGCATAGATCGCTTGGGAGCAAAACCCATCAGTCGTTTAGCCATTCCACCAGTCAGAGGATTGGAAAAAAGAAAATTATATAACCCCGGAGCATTAGCATTGAGCTTATTCCCTCGTGTATAGCTTGCAATCAATCGGGTCCGCCATGGAATACCATTGGTCTGGTAGTACTGATGTTGGAACTCGGCCTTCAATTTGGCTACATCTACGTTAGAGGGGCATTCCGATTTGCAGCCTTTGCAGGAAAGACACAGATCCATCACTTCTTTTATCTCATTATTGTCAAAGCGATTGGCTTTTTCGGAATGAGTAAGCACCTCCCTAAGAATATTGGCTCGAGCCCGGGTAGTGTCTTTCTCATCCCGAGTGGCCATGTAGCTAGGGCACATGGTACCTCCTGTCAAGGAAGATTTGCGGCAGTCTCCTGAACCATTGCATTTTTCAGTCAAGCGAAGCAATCCGCCTTCCGATTCAAAATCAAAAACCGTATCAAACTGCTTCGTTTCCTGCCCAGATTGATACCTTAAATGTGTATCCATTGGTGGTGTATCAACGATTTTACCAGGATTGAAGATATTTTTAGGGTCCCAGGTAGCTTTTAGTTGCTTAAACAACTGATAATTTTTCTCCCCTACCATAAATGGGATAAATTCCCCTCGCAGTCGACCATCGCCGTGCTCCCCGCTTAGCGATCCGTTGTACTTTTTTACTAGCTCTGCTATCTCTTGAGCGATAGTGCGGAACATTTTTTGTCCTTCAGCGGTTTTCAGGTCCAACAAGGGTCTTAGATGGATCTCCCCAGAACCTGCGTGCGCGTAATGCACCGAGTAGAGGTCATGCTTTTTTAGAATACGATTGAAGTCACTAATGTAATCGGGCAGTTCGTGCACATCCACCGCGGTGTCTTCAATTACTGGTGCGGCTTTGGCATCGCCAGGCACATTAGCAAGTAGCCCCAAACCCGCCTTCCGCAATTCCCAAACCTTTTTTATGTCGTCACCTTCAATTATGGGAAAATGATAACCTAAGTACTGCTCCTTGATCTCTCTAATTAGCTGTTCCGCTTTGGCCTCTACCTGTGCCGCGTCCTCCCCTACCAACTCAACTACCAAAATGGCTTGCGGATCACCTTTTACAAAAAATCTGTTTTTCCGCTGCTCGATATTTTCTTTGGTACAATCCAAAATGAAATGATCTATTAACTCGCTAGCGGTGGGTTGATAATTCAAGGCCACTAGATTTGCACGCAAAGCCTGATCGACTGATTCACAGTGGATACAAACCAATCTCTTTTCTTTTGGTGGCAAAGGCACAAGATTTAGTTTCAGTTCGGTAACTAACGCCAAGGTTCCTTCGGATCCAGCCAACAACTCGCAAAAATTAAAAGGCTTTCCCTCTTCCTTGAAAGGAACCATGTCCAGTAACGCATCTAAAGCATAACCGGTATTTCGTCTCCGGATAGTGCGCTTAGGAAACCCCTCTCGAATCTCGCGCTGTGTTTCAACGTTCGAAAGCATTGTCTTGATAGACCCATAAATTTCAGCCTCCAATAAACAATCAATATCAGCGCCCCGGCATTTGGTTAAGAATTCCAAAGCGCTCATAGAACCAAAAGTGACCGAGTTGCCATCACTTAAGATCGTCTTCACTTCTAAAAGGTGATCCCTTGTACTACCATAAACAACTGAATTGGCACCACAGCTGTTATTACCCGCCATTCCACCAATCATGGCACGACTCGAAGTGGAAGTTTCAGGTGCAAACATCAACCCGTAAAGGGCCAAATGTTTATTCAAGTCATCCCGGATAACTCCGGGTTGTACCCTTACCCAATGCTCTTGCGGGTTAATCTCAAGGATCTCATTAAAGTATTTAGAAACATCAACAACAATTCCGCTACCAACTACTTGGCCAGCCAATGAAGTTCCAGCGGTTCGAGGTATCAAAGAACAGTTTTCTTTAGTGGCAAATGAGACCAATACTTTAAGATCGCTTTCGTTCCTAGGTAAGGCTACCGCCAGGGGAAGTTCACGGTAAGCGGAGGCGTCGGTAGCATAGAGCGTACGCATGGTTCGGTCGAAGAAGAACTCTCCAGCCAGGTTATTCCCCAAATCCTGCAACTTAGCTTCCATACGATTTTATTCCTTGCCAACCATTCTAATCGATCAGGCCATATACTTTTTCCACCAATATTGAAAAACCACCAGTGCCCAGATCCTGGCCGGCGCGTCACCTGGGCTGGAAGAAAATAATTGTTTCTTCCAGGATTCCACTAGATCTAAATTAAAGATTTCCTGCTCCTTAATAAAGGCCGGATTTAGCAATTCATTTTCTATTAAGGATTTGAGTTCCTTACGCAGCCAAGGTAACATGGGAACTTCAAAACCTTTTTTGCCTCGACCACTCCAATCTCTTGGCATTAAATTCCTAAAACTATCTTTTAATATCCTCTTGCTTATGTTACCCTTTATTTTGTCTTCAGCCGGTATTTGGCTTGCTGCTGCAACCACCTCATGATCCAAAAAGGGTACTCTTACTTCTAGGCCATGTGCCATTGACATTAGGTCTACTTTGGTTAACATATCGTTTGGCAAAACCAAGTGCAAGTCGGCCCTTAGCGTACGGTTTAAATTAAATTCGCTGGTCAATGATTGAAGGTAGCTGGCTTTAATAGTTTCATCAGTAATGAAATTATTTGATGTAGCTAGCAAAAGTTGTTTCACCCGTTCTGCCGGTGTAATAGCTGCCCATTGCCAATATCTTTCTTGCTCTGAGAGTGAAAGTCCTTTGGCCAAACGGTCCATTTGCCTTACTTTGTTAGCCCATCCACTGTTTCTAGACTTGGGCAACCGACGCCAAAGTGGCGCAAAGGTCTTTGCTATTTGAACAGCTATCCCTCCTTGATTAGCCATAACAAAGCCTCGATGCTTGTTATAGCCACCAAATAGCTCGTCAGCACCATCACCGGAAAGCGCTACTTTAGTTATGTTTTTAGTTTGCTTACTCAAAATGTAAACCGGCAACGATGATGAGTCAGCAAAAGGCTCGTCTAGAGCTTCCAGCATTGGCGTTAAATGATCGAATAGATCACGGTTGCTTAATTCGAATACCGTATGATGAGTGCCTAGTTTGTTTGCTACACTTCTTGCATATTTGGTCTCATCAAAATATGGTTCATCTTTGTATCCAATTGAAAAGGTAGGCAGTTTGTCATGATGCCTGGCTGCCATAGCCACAATGATCGATGAATCGATCCCTCCGCTTAAAAAAGCGCCAACGGGCACATCAGCCACCAGTCTTCGTTGTACCGCATTTTCAATTACATCAACTAGCTGCTCTTGACGGTCTTCATATTTGCTATTGGGAGTCTGAACCTGACCCCTCGGAACTTGATAATATGATTTAACCTCTTTCTCTTTCCTCTTGACCATCATAAAATGACCTGGCATCAATTTTTTGATTCCCTTGAGCATGGAAAGTGGTGCCGGCACATAATTAAGTTGGAAATAGTAATACAAAGCATCCAAGTCCAACTCCTTCTCAATGCCATAACATAACAAGGATTTCATTTCTGAGGCAAAAATAAATTTATCCTCATCGAAGTAATAGTATAGCGGCTTGATACCCATGCGGTCCCTGGCCAGCCATAGCTGATCCTCCTGCTGGTCAAATATGGCAAATGCAAAACACCCGTTCACTTCTTCCAAGCAACTGATGCCTTTTCGTATGAATAGTTTTAGCAATACTTCCGTATCGGACTCGCTTTCAAAAGTGACCCCGGCTTGCTCCAAGTTTGCTCTTAACTTCCGGTAGTTGTAAATCTCTCCGTTAAAAACGATAGTGTAACGTTCGCTGGCATCGGTCATTGGTTGGTGCCCTTTTGGGCTGGGATCAATCACAGAGAGTCGGCAGTGCCCTAGTCCCACTCTTTCGTAAACCTTGGTTCTTTGAAAGTCAGGGCCCCGGTGTTGAAGCGCACTATTGGCCTTTACCAAATGTATCATTTGGATACGGCCTAACTCATTAAAAGCTTTGATACCTGTGATGCCACACATAGTGCAGAGCGCTTGGAAAAATCAGGCTAAAATAATGATTTCTAGAGGCAAACATTTATTTTTACTGACATAAATAAAATGATGTTGCAATTGTATCGTTTCATCTAAGATGAAGGCAGTTCCAAAAGGGGTTACTTATTGCTTAGTCTTACTTTTCACTAGCTGTGTATTCAGCAAAAACACCTATCGCCCTAAAGAGCTAAGCACCCCTATTCAAACAACTATTGCTACGGCACGATCATATACTGGGACTCCATACCGATGGGGTGGTACCACCAAACGTGGCATGGATTGCTCAGGTCTATTGTGCGTCTCCTATCAATCCGTAGGTTTAGTATTGCCTCGAACTTCAGCCGAACAAAGCAAAACCGGAAGAGCTGTAACTCTGCAAGAACTACAACCAGGAGATCTCCTGTTCTTCGCACCAAGGAAAGGAAGAAAAAAGATTACTCATGCAGGTATGGTCACTGAGATCCGTGACAAAAAGGAGGTTAGGTTTATCCATGCCTCCACCAAGCTTGGGGTGGTTGAAAGCAACCTCTTATCCGACTACTATAAGGGCATTTTCGTTAAGGCTAGAAGACCGTTTTAATTTCTCTAGGAAGTCCTTATATTTGCAATCCGCTGGGACACACTCACACTAAAATCCAAACCCAATTTTGGGGCATTAGCTCAGCTGGCTAGAGCACCACGCTGGCAGCGTGGGGGTCAACGGTTCGAATCCGTTATGCTCCACCATCGCCCGTCTATGCTTTGTTATCGAAGTTACGGCGGGCTTTTTATTTTGTATTGGCAATATCCAAGTTTTACCTGTCTACTCTCATTGCATTTTACAGAAGCGAAGATTGCAGGTGCTAACTTGCTTTTATGACATTAGTTGTTTTGAAATGTGAGCAAAGAGCTTCGGAAAACTCACCCAATACCATTAAGAATCGGAGGCGAAGATGTGCGACTACTCGTTTAAGAATGGATCACTTTATATAAATAATGCAATTTTTTTATACATTTACCCACAAGTTGGGGGAGTTCAAGCAAACAAAACCAAGTAAATGGAAACGAACCCAACCAATTATTGGGGAATTCTGACTTAATAACCCTGGGTAATCGAATCGCTGAGTATAGCAAAAGTCAGAATAATGTGATTTTTTTTAAACAAAAGTAGCCAGATATTACATTTTATAGCCCTTCAGTTTTTGATAAATTTTCATCTTAAAATGATTTGAAAACTTAATAAAGTTATAGAATTTGCCGTTACCAGCTAACTTGAGGAATCGAATTGAGCAATCTATTACCAATTTTTTATGAATGCTTATATAGATATTACATTTAAAAATATAATATCTATATTGGAGCAATTTTGCTATTGAAACTGTTTTAACCGATTTTTATTCATGGCCAAACTCAAAAACATCATCAAGCAACTTTCCAGCAATGATTTCGAAGCTATTTACCATTCTCTTCTGGAAAATGGAGCGGACAAATCTGCCTATTTGCTGAAGTCTATGCGAGAACGACAAACCTCTGACAATAAGATAATGGCCGAGTTAGAGGTCAACACGAATGCATACTACACTTTAAGGTCTCGGCTTAATCAAAAAATTGAAGAGTACTTACTGCAGCAACTAGAGAGCCCCAGAACTGATCTGCTTAAGAAAGTAGCCAATATCAATGAGATCATCTTTACTAAGAAAAAGGCTATCGCCATAGCCACATTGAAAAAATTGGAAAAGGAATTGTTGGATTATGACCTTTCCAATGAACTGACTATCGTTTATAAGTCACTGAAAAAACTTCACATCAATCACCCGGATCATTATAACTACTCGCAACTTTACAATCAACACGTGGCTTATATGCTGGCGGTTGACAAAGCAGAAGATCTTTTGGGTGAATATTTCAAAAAGTATGGCCAGTTTACCTTATCCGGAAATGAAACAGAGAAACTGGAGTTGACGCTCCTTAATAAGGAAATGAACAATGTCGGTGCTCTTTATAAATCGCATCGATTGTACGTGTATCAAAGTTGTATGAATATCTTCCACCGACTATTTGTTGAAGATGAGGAGGAGAGCAACTACGAAGAGGACCTTGAGCCAATTGAGGATATTTTGAACAACATCCAGAAAACTTTCGATTCTTACCATCTGGATTCCATCTACCATCACCTAAAGATTGTTTTCGAATTTTTGAAGTTGGAATATTACAATCACTACAGGGTATATCGGAAGGCTGAGAAATATTTTGAAGAAGTAAATGAAGATACCGGGCTGCTTCTTTCTAATTACAACTTATATACCTATCCTTCTCAATTTTTGATCACCAAATTAGAACGCCACAACAGGCTGGGTATGGAGCATGAGATGTTTGAAGAAAATGAAGGGCTCTTTCATGACTACGAGACGGACGTGAATGACATTCCGCAATATGTAACCTATATGATCTATCGAGCCATGTGCTGTTATTATTCCAAAAATTACGATCAAGCCGCTCGATGGATAAATAATCTGCTTAATGAAGTGAGCCTGAAAAAGTACCCAGTCACCCAATTGGAGATCAAGGTAGTGCTGGCATTACAATACTGCTTGCTGAACGATTACGATCTTTTCAATCAACTGATAAATAGCATTCAACGACAAATTCGCATTATCGGAAAAGAGAACGTAGATCACTTGACGGTGTTTACCAAAATCTTGAAGATTTCCATTAGCGAGCTTAAAAAGAACAAACGCGAAAAGATCCGCTCTCTAGTAGACAGATTCAGATCTCTAGACAAAAAGGGATTTTGTCCAACTAAATACATTAAGTTGGATGATGAGTTTGTCGGTAAGTTAAGCTAAGGTCAAACCTTAAGGTTCACCAAATTGTCTTGGGTCAAAGGCTTGTTCAGATAATCCATTACGTAACTGTAGTCTTTAGTTCGGTTTACGTCTTTAGGATTAATTGAGGATGTGAGCATAATAATTTTACACTTCGCTTTTGTCTCGTCCGAGAGCTTATCAAATTCCTCCAAAAATTGAAATCCATCCATCAGAGGCATATCGATATCCAAGAAAATCACATCTGGCAATACAGTAACTGACTCGGAACTTAGTTGCTCTAAATTTTTCAGGAATTCAATTGCGCTTCTGGCGCCTGTATGCGAAAATATATGTTCAGTAATTCCTGCCGCCTCGATCATCTTTTGGTTGATCAAATTATCGATGTCATTATCATCGATCAACATCACTGCATAGTACTTTTTAGCCGGGTTTGCCATAGTTTATTTTTTGACTGCGGACGCTAATTTATACAAATAAAAATAATAATAGTAATAATTGAAAAAGTTTTAATTAAAGCCTGATAGCGCTGATTAGGCTAACAATTACAAATCAAATTTTATTCCTTGAGCCAACGGTAAGTCGGAAGTATAGTTTATAGTATTAGTTTGTCTTCGCATATATACTTTCCAAGCATCGGATCCGGACTCTCGCCCACCACCCGTTTCTTTCTCCCCTCCAAATGCTCCACCTATCTCAGCACCTGAGGTACCTATGTTTACATTGGCAATACCACAATCTGAACCTGCTTGCGAAAGGAATAGCTCTGATTCACGCATATTATTAGTCATAATAGCAGAAGACAATCCCTGAGGCACACCGTTCTGCAATTCTATTGCTTCTTGTAAATCCTTATACTTTATCAAATAAAGAATAGGAGCAAAAGTCTCATGTTGCACAATCTGGTAACTGTTTTCAACTTCATAAATGGCCGGCTGAACATAGCATCCCGATTGATATTCTTCTCCTTCCAAAACGCTACCGGGTATAACAGCCACACCTCCTTGTTCCTCAATTTTCTTCAAGCCCTCGACATATTGCTGCACAGCATCCTTATCGATCAAAGGGCCAACATGATTATTCTCATCCAAGGGGTTGCCAATTCTCAGCTGGCCATAAGCGTGGGCCAACTTATCCTTCACTTGCTCATATATTGCTTCATGAATGATCAAACGACGTGTGGAAGTACACCTTTGACCAGCAGTACCAACCGCTCCAAAAACTGCCCCCATTAAGGCCATATCAAGATCTGCTTCCTTCGAAACTATTATAGCGTTATTGCCTCCCAACTCCAAAAGGGCACGGCCTAAGCGAGCTCCAACGGCTTGTCCCACAGCTTTTCCCATTCTGGTAGATCCGGTGGCAGAGATCAATGGGATCCTTTGGTCTTTTGAAAGTAATGCACCGATGGTATGATCTCCAATGATAAGATTGCTCACACCTTCAGGAACTTGATTTTGAGCGAACACTTCTTGCACAACGTTCTGGCACGCCAATGCCGTTATCGGTGTTTTTTCCGAGGGCTTCCAAATGCAAACATCACCACATACCCATGCGATCATAGCGTTCCATGACCAAACCGCTACCGGGAAGTTGAAAGCAGAAATGATACCTACCAAACCCAGTGGGTGATACTGCTCATACATGCGGTGTCCTGGTCTTTCGGAATGCATAGTCAATCCATATAACTGCCTGGACAAACCAACGGCGAAATCGCAGATATCGATCATCTCCTGGACCTCACCAAGACCTTCTTGATAAGACTTGCCCATTTCGTAGGAAACCAATTTGCCTAGTGATTGTTTGTAATCCCTCAATCGATCTCCTATCTGACGAACCACTTCTCCTCTTTGGGGAGCCGGAACCATCGTCCAGTTCTTAAATGCTTCTTGAGCTACAGCAATCACCTGGTTGTAGTCCTCTTCCACTATTGTGGTCACTTTTGCAATTTCCAATCCGTCTACCGGTGAGTAGGAAATAATTTCTTGCCCCTGGCCATCAAGCCATTTGCTACCAGTAGAGGCGCCAGAATTAGATGCCTTAATATTTAGTTCCGTAAGGGCTTTTTCAACGCCAAATTTGTCGGCTATTTGTATGCTATTATCCATGTGATTGGGGTTATGATATTAAAGCAAAGGTACGCATTATATCCTTAATTTTAATCACGTGCCATGATTGGCGAAAGGCAAGTTAGGGCATAAAAAAAGGTGTTCATAATGAACACCTCCTTTGCTAAATCATGGCTGAGTTACCAACCAATAGCGTAATATTTTTCATTGCCTTTTTGGTCTACCCCTTCAATAAGGTTTCCCCCTTCCCTCCTTTTGAGAGCCGACAACACCCCGTCAACATCCGAAACTGCTCGTTTGTTTACATGAGTGATTACGAAACCTTCAGGAACACCCTGATTCTTCCACTTGCCGTTAGCAACCTTAGATATTCGCACGCCATGTTCCAAATCAAGCTTGTCCAGAAGATCGGCGCTGGCCTCCTCAAAGTAAGCTCCATCAAAAGAGCGACTTGCAGTAAAGTTCACCAGTTGGGTGTCTCCTTGCGTGTTCCGCAAAGTGGCCGTCACCGTCTTGTGCCTTGTATCCCGAATGAAGGTAACCTTGATATCATCTCCAGGTCGGTTTCTTGCTACCAGTTCCTGTAGCTCAGGCACATCTTTTACTTTGGTGTTATTAATATGAGTTACTACGTCACCGGCTTTTAACCCAGCTTCACCTGCCGCCGAATTGTCGCCTACACCTACGATAACTACCCCACTCACTTCATCTAATCCTTTCTCTTCTGCTAGTTCCTCAGTTACATTGTTAATATTAACCCCGAGCAAAGCTCGCTGCACCACTCCATACTCCTTCAAATCAGCTACAACTTTTCTTACCAAAGTACTGGGAACGGCGAATGAATAGCCGGCATAACTTCTACTTGGAGAGGCTATGGCGGTGTTGATTCCGATTAATTCACCTTTCAAGTTAACTAGTGCTCCACCGCTGTTCCCTGGATTCACTGCTGCATCGGTTTGAATAAATGATTCAATTCCATAGGAACCCTCGATTATATTTATGCTTCTGGCTTTGGCACTTACTATGCCAGCTGTAACTGTTGAAGTCAAGTCATATTGGGATCCTTGAGCAAACGGATTGCCTACCGCCAATACCCATTCACCTACTCTTAAGGCATCACTATCTCCATAGCTAACATAAGGAAGGTCTTTGGCTTTGACTTTTATTAAGGCTATATCTGTGGTAGGATCGTTACCAATCACCTCAGCTACATATGTCCGATTATTCTCCAAAGTAACCTGTACCTCATCGGCATCATCGATCACATGGTTGTTAGTAACAATATATCCATCAGCTGAGATGATCACACCTGAGCCAAATCCTCGACCATACTGAGGCGTCCTTTCTTGATTTGGAGACCTATTACCGAAGAAGTCTCTAAAAAGATCCTCCATTGAATTACCATTAGAACTGCCCTGGTCACGCTTGAAATTCGATTGTATATGCACCACCGTAGGAGTTGATACTTCGGCGGCATAGACAAAATTTAACCCGTCCGGTACGGTAAAATTGGCATCATCTATCATGCTGGTGAAACTAGCAGCAGTATCTTCGACCGCAACCGGATTATTTTCTGCTGGAGGTTCTTCAAAAAGCTTAATACCACCCACCGCGATCAAAGCGCCTATGAAAGAGGCCAGGACCAGTCCTAGGAAAAATTGTTTCTTGCTCATAACTATTTAATTCTTCTTGTTCCCACTTATTTAACTAATGATTATAACGCAAATAAAATCGATCTGGTTTAAACTATTGAAAAGTTAAAAAAATAATCGATATAGATTTAACAAACTTTAACAGAAAAAGCGGCACCATGTCCGCTTTCACTGCTTTTCAATAATGATCTTAGCTTACTTTGATAGTCCGACTTAAGCTTTTCTTCTCATCTTTAGGGATAACCAAACTTAATATTCCATTTTCATAAGAAGCCTTTATTTTAGCCTCATCTACCGAATCAGGAAGTTGGAATGACCTAGCAAAACTGCCATATTTAGTCTCTCTGGTATGGTAGTTCTTGGTGTCTTTCTCTTCTGTTTGCTTGCGCTCTCCCGAGATGGTCAGTTTGCCTTCATTAAAGTCAATTTTAAAATCCTCTTTGTTTATTCCGGGTACTGATACCTCAATCTCAAAGGCTTTTTCCGTCTCTGAAATATCTACTTGAGGTCTGAATGACTTAGACAAGTGATTCAATTCAAACTCGTTGTGAAAGAACCGGTCTAAAAGATTATCAAAAGTGCCAAAGTTTTTAGGGTTATATCTTACCATTTTCATTGTGTTATTTTTTTAAAGTTGAAGATTCATTTCTGTATCAATCAACCTATATGAAAAATGGTGCCAATTAGAAATTCCACTAACTTCCCTCTAAAAATATGCCATTTTGACTTATTTATTCAACAATTGCGAACATAGTGCGTCATTCTGGCATGTTTTAGTTCCTGATCACGAGAGTATTCCTTTGGATTATTTCCGTAGATATAGTTGTCAATGAATTATCGATATTAAAAAATGACAGGTTCTACAAACTAAGCCCGCCAATAAGGGCTCCATCTGGGCAGATAGCGAACCAGGAAGAGGGAGCACCTTTTATTTTGGTATCCCCAAGTAATAATCTATTTATCAATAATTGCAGTCCAAACACTCAGGGTATCTCCTTCCTGCCGGGTCCAAATGGGCCTCACCGTTCCGTTATAGGCACTGATATTATTATAATCGCCAAAAAATTGATTTGGGTTGGGCTTAAAAGGGCTTTCACTTATAAGCTCATTGGTAAATGTGGCACCACCGTCCTTTGACCAAGCCAGGTATACATCTGTTCGGGCATCTTCATAATTACGCCTATCGTAAAAGACTATATATATGTGCCCTGTCATCGGATCCACCGCCATCCAAGTGAAAAACTGGTGCTTTCCCGGAGGATCATCATTTACTCTTACCGGATCGGCCCAGGTCAATCCTCCATCGGTAGATTTAGCCACCCAGATATCTGTGTCATCTTCGCCATTGCTTTGATCTGACCAGTTGACATAAATAGCTCCCCTATTTGGCCCTTCACTAATATCGCAGGCAGTAATGGGCAAGCCATTAGCTCGACCGATTTCCGGGATCTCAAAATCCCAGCCCTTTAATTGTTTTGCCACCACTACATCCTTTTCCATCCAGGTGCTTCCCTGGTCCGCGGATCGATCAAAATATATTTTGTCATCATAAGACCAGGCAACGTAAAGCTCGCCTTTGGGACCTATAGCTGGCACCGCACCTTCAGT
>JBPCUG010000699.1:0-5275 GCA_051011275.1 Cyclobacteriaceae bacterium
GCCAGATCGGCAAAATAGATTGATTCAATTCTGAATTTTGCAACCGACCCATGACACATTATTTTCACATAATAAAAATATAATCCAAGGGGTTGTTTAAGTCGATAAACTGTAGTTAACTTTGTCCTTCAATTTTTTAGTTTTTGTAATTACACAGTGTGTCATGAGTATCAAAAAGCAGTATTTGAAGAGTAAGCCAGTGTGCAAGGTTACATTGTCCTTACCAAAGGAAGCTACCAAAACAGCCAAGAAAGTAATGGTGGTAGGAGAATTCAACGATTGGAATGAGAAATCAATTCCGATGAAGAAGCTAAAGGATGGTTCTTTTAAGACTACCATCGATTTAGCACCGGGAAAAGAATATCAATTCAGATATTTGATCGATAACAAAAAATGGGAAAATGATTGGAGTGCGGACAAGTACGTACCAAGCGATCTCGCTATGGAAGAGAATTCCGTAGTTGTTGTCTAAACCCAGAACGTGAAAAATTTCTTAGGCCCGATCTCTTTGATTGGGCTTTTTTTATTGTGTTAGTTTTCCGGTAACGATAGGTCAATCTCTCGTGCCAGCTTTCGCAAAAGATCTGAAGTAGGGTCTTCTTCAGATAAGGTCTTGCTCCAAAAGGGAAGTTGGGCCTGACACAATTTAAACACCTCATTTTGCAGATCATTAAGCCGAGGTGTGATATTGATCCCTTTGAGATGAGCTAGCGTCTGTAGTATATTAAGCAATAGATCGTCTCTTTCTCCTGATTCTTTATACTCCGAGATTAGATGATTTAATTTTTGGGTAGCCAAAAATGCCATCAATTCTTCCTCCAATGGGACTTGCCATTTTTCTACTTGTCTGGTCAAATGTTCCAGTCGCTCAATGTTTACCACTGGAGCTTTAAAAAGCTGTTTCAGTTCATGATTGATCACAGTTTCTATAGTTTTGCGCAAAGCATCAGGTAAAGGCATTTGTGATGAACGGATCACGTTCAAAACATTGTAGTTACGATCATAGATTTCACGATAGGCGGCAGCTGCCTCCGCTAAGCTACTCTCCAAAATGTTTTGTAACACTTTAATTTGCTCGTCTCTAAACATTTCAAAGAATGAAAAATTACGACTTTTGAAATAACGCTGCATTACATCCATGACTTCGTATACCTGGCTTTGATTGAAGGCATTTTTTAACTTGATCGACATCTTTTGGAATTCCTCCAGGCTCAGCCCGTCCGCTGAACTTCCCACGATGTGGTGTTGCCCTAGGTAAATAACAGCAAAGCTAAACTCCTTTTTGGACCAAGTGATATTTGAACGGATTTGCGTCCGACCTATAGCAAGTTTCTGTATCCCAGCGGTAAATCGCTCGTAATGATCGCTGGTACATTGATAATTTAAAATGTCCAAACGTTCTGGATTTTCAGCAAAAAGAGAGGCTACAGCATAGTGCATACCTACTCTGGTCAAGGTTAACCTTGTTGGTGTGATTTGTTTGCGGTAGATCTCTGCTCCATCCTGATGTACGGGGATATTACTTTTTGATTTTGACAGGCGCTTAAGGAAATCACTCTCCAACTTGATATCACTTTCACGTTCGGCAATTTGTATGGCACGATTGGCATACTGAAGGATCTGGGTGCTTTCCAAACCGGATATCTCATCGAAAAACCATCCGCAACTAGTGAACATAAGTAAGGACTGTCTTTGCATTTCCAGTAGTCTGATCACTTTAGTTTGGTTCCTTTCATCCAAAGAGCTACGGGCATTTGACTTAAGAAAGTTTCTCACCCTGCTTTTATCCCGATCAAGAATCACCTTAATAAATTTATTCCTTGCCTCCCAGGGATCATCTACTAAGCCTTCTATTTCCCGTTGGTAGATCTCGTCAAGTTGATCGCGCAACCAGTTTAGAGATGTCCTTAAAGGTGAACGCCAGTTTTGATTCCAGCCTGGATGTCCTCCACTCGAACAGCCACAATTGCTTTGCCAACGCTCCACCCCATGATAGCAACTCCAAGAAGTATTTTCATGTATCTCTATCTCATATTCCGGCTGGACTAAACTCATATACTCGCTATAGTTGGTCAACCGGGCGAGTTTGTTTTCTTCAATATACCTTAAACAATAAGCCAACGCCATATCACCATGCCGATGGTGGTGACCATAGCTCTCACCATCAGTAGCAATATGTACCAGCTGAGGGTCATCGCTTTGGTCATGAAAAGAACGCACAAGGGTATCGGCAAAAGTTTTACCATCTTTTAGAAGTCCCTTAAAAGCAACATCCTGGGATCGATCTCCATCATAAAAAAACAAGCTGATAGTTTTTCCTGAAGGCAAATTACAAGTATAATGATGTTTACTATCCACTCCTTCCTGCCACTGGTCGGTACCAATTTTCCGAAAGCGCTTGGCTTGCCTTGGAGCCAGTATGGTAAATTTTATATCACGCTCAGCCAGAACTTCTAATGTTTCCAAATCTACTGCCGTTTCTGCCAGCCACATACCTTCAGCTTCCCTTCCAAATCGCGACTTAAAATCATGTAAGCCCCAAATCACTTGGGTTTCCTTATCCCTTCGATTGGCTAATGGCATGATCACATGGTTATATACCTGAGCCATCGCCGAGCCATGACCGTGATAAAGCTTTTGGCTTGCCTTATCAGCCAGCAAAATCGCATGGTATACCTGAGGTCTGTACTTTTCAAGCCAGTAAAGCAATGTAGGGCCAAAGTTGAAGCTGATCTTAGCGTAGTTATTGATTATATCAACGATCTTTCCTTGGCCGTTCAGAATGCGGGAGGTGGCGTTGGTGTCGTAACACTCAGCAGTTATTCTTTCATTCCAGTCGTGATATGGGTAGGCCGATTCCTGGATCTCAATTTCTTCCAGCCAGGCATTTTCACGGGGTGGCTGGTAAAAATGCCCGTGGATGCACAAAAATTTATTCATACTCACCTTTAAAAATACAAATGGCTAAAGGAGGCACCATTATTTCTATAGACTGAGGTCTGCCGTGACTTGGCTGATCGATCGCTTGTAGTCTCGAGGAGTTTGTTACACCGCCACCGCCATATTCTTCTTCATCACTATTAAATACTTCCTGCCAAGCATCGGCTCCATGGATCCCTACCTTAAAGTTTTCATAAACCGAAGGTGTGAAGTTACATACCACCAAGAGATTATCATTGAGATCATGGCCTTTTCGCAAAAAGATGATTACCGATTGTCCGGCGTTGTGCAGATCAATCCATTCAAACCCTTGCGGTTCAAAGCTGAAGTCGTACAATGCAGGTTGACGTTTATATAATCTATTGAGGTCCATCACTAGCTTTTGTAGGGTTTGATGAGGCGCATATTGAAGCAGCTCCCAATCCAGGCTATGGTCATGATCCCATTCGGAAGTTTGGCCAAACTCCCCTCCCATAAAGATTAATTTGGTCCCGGGATGCGCATACATATATCCGTAGAGCAACCTCAAATGAGCAAATCTCTGCCACTCATCACCTGGCATTCGGTCAATTAAAGCCCCTTTTCCATAAACCACCTCGTCATGAGAAAGCGGCAACATAAAGTTCTCAGAAAAGACATATGCCAAACTAAATGTAATATCATTGTGATGATACTGCCGGTAGATTGGATCTTTCTTAAAATATTCCAAGGTATCATGCATCCACCCCATCATCCACTTCATCCCAAAACCCAATCCTCCATTATAAGTCGGCTGAGATACGTTTGGCCAGGCTGTTGACTCTTCAGCTATGGTCTGTACACCGCTAAAAGATCTGTATACTTCTTCATTCATTTCTTTAAGAAATGAGACCGCTTCAAGGCTTTCACGTCCACCATGCTGATTAGGTACCCACTCGCCATGGTCCCTGGAGTAATCAAGATACAGCATAGAAGCAACTGCATCAACCCTTAGCCCATCAGCATGGTAATGATCGAGCCAAAAGATAGCATTGCTGATAAGAAAGGACCTGACTTCATTCCGACCGTAATTGAAAATGTAGCTACTCCAATCAGGATGATAGCCTTGCTTTGGATCCGCGTGCTCATACAAGCTTGTACCATCAAAACTAACCAGGCCATGGGCATCACCTGGGAAATGGGATGGCACCCAATCAAGGATGACCCCAATATCATTTTGGTGCAACTGATCGATCAAGCGCATTAATTCTTGAGGAGTACCGTACCTGGAACTTGGAGCAAAATAGCCCGTTACCTGATATCCCCAAGAGCCAAAAAAGGGATGCTCCATTACGGGCATGAACTCTACATGAGTAAATCCCATTTTCTTAACATAAGCAACCAGGTCATCAGCCAGCTCATCGTAGCTGAGTGAATGGTATTCCGGTTGCTTTCGCTTCCATGACCCTAGATGAACTTCATAAACAGCAAAAGGCTTGTTCAGTGCATTAAGTTCTTCGCGCTTTTTTAACCACTTGCTATCCTGCCATTGATAATCCAAACCCCATACTACTGAAGCGGTTTTTGGTGGCACCTCCCACAATTTGGCAAAGGGGTCACCTTTTTCCAGAATCTGCCCATTATGTGAGAGGATTTGGTACTTATATACTGTCCCTGCACCTAATTCCGGAATAAAGCCTTCCCAAATCCCAGAACCATCCCATCGCACCGAAAGTTGAAAGTCATTACCTTGCCAATGATTGAAATCCCCCACCACTTGGACTTGAGTGGCATTAGGCGCCCATACGGCAAAATAGGTCCCCCCTACATTATTAACCTCAACCAAATGTGTTCCCAGTTTTTCGTACAGCCTAAAATGCTTACCTGATTTGAATAGACCGATATCAAACTCTGTAAAAAGACTGTGGTGCTGTACTTGGTTGGTAGCCATCTGAGATTCCATAATGCCGGATGTCAAATCCGTGGTTCTGATTTTAGAGCACCAAAAATAGGGAATTAATTAGCAATAATTACTGCTAAAATTGGAAATCAATAAGGACTATAGCTCCGATCTTTCTGGGATTTCATTTTTTCCTACTGTCCAAACCCTTCCGGACGCATCCACTTAACTGGTGCCGGGGGTTCAGATTTCAGCTCAAATGTCGAGGTTTCCAACAAGCGTAAAGCTTCCTCCACTGCGGCCTCTAACTGAGGATCCTGTCCCTCCAATACTAATTTTGGTTCTTGAATCACCTCAATGTCAGGTGCGATACCATCCCCTTCTACCGCCCAATTGCCATCCAGATCAAAAAAGCCCCCACGAGGTGCCACCATTCTTCCTCCATCTATAAAACGAGGTGTATCCCAAGTACCTACT
>JBPCUG010000700.1:0-3866 GCA_051011275.1 Cyclobacteriaceae bacterium
ATATACATATTTGGGTGACTACGACAAGGCGCTTTATCACGACCTTAAAGCATTAGAAGTTGCCCGGCTGACCTTAGGAGAGTTTGATCGGCGTTTGGCTATTAGTCATAGTAACATAGCCAATACCTATTACGGAAAAAAGAATTATACAAAAGCCCTAGAACACTGCCAACGATCTTTGACCATAAGCCAACAATTAGATCGACCTTATAAACAGCTGGAAGCGTTGAGTTATGGCACTATACTGAGCATTTATAGGCAGACTAACGATCTGCAGAAGGTAAAAGAGTACACCGAACTCAACCTGATCCAGACCAAAGAAGCTTATGGTGAAAATACATTGACCATGTCTGACAAATACTCCAATTTGGTAGCCGGTTTATTAATGCTTGAGGAGTACTCTAAAGCACTGCAATACCAAAGAAGGTCCATAGAAATATTAAAAAAATGGCCTAATCGATATTGGAATAATAAACGAAATGCCTTCGCCAATATGGGCAATATATTTAGGCATACCGGAAATTATGATTCTGCCCTTCACTACCTGGACAAAGCTTGGGCAATTGTAGAACAAGAAAAGCAGGCACATCCCAATGCTTTGGCAATTTTAAATTTCAAAGCCTACGTTTACGACTCGTTAAAAAGCTACAGTTTAGCGGAAAAGGAATATGAAAAGCAGCAAGCATATCTGGAACAACACTTTCCTACCGACACTTTGAGAAATGCTAGTTTCTTCGCCAAGCTAGGAAATCATTACAAGAATATCGGGCAATACAAGCTGGCTCTGGAAAGCTATCAAGAGGGATTGAATATGATTTGCAATGAAGATATCCTAAACGAGATCATTACACTCCCGTCCTTAGACAATATTCTCAACAAGAAAGCGGCGTTTAATTTAATTGCTGAAAAGTCTAGAGCACTGTATGCAAGTGAAAAGACCCAGGCAAAGTCCAACCAAAAGGCCGTTCTCCAACATTTGAAAACTAGTCTGGCCCTTTTGGATCAATTGAAAAGTGAGCAACCTACGGATCATTCCAGAGTTTTTATGTATCAGGAAAACCTTGATCTCAGTCTTGCACTAGTAGAATGCCTGGTACAACAGTATGAGAGTACTGGTGTGACAACTCTTTTGGATGAAGCACTTCAATATGCTACCCAAAGCCAATCACTGAGGTTGCGCGAGTCATTAAATGATTCCAAAGCAAGAAGATTTGCCGGCATACCCGAAGATTTACTGGACTTAGAAGCAGACAGCAAAGGAACCTTAACTTTCTACCGGCAAAAACTAGAGCAGCTCACTGCCAGAACAGGATCCTCGGGTGATAACCGCATTAAGTTGTGGACCGAAAAGATAGCAGAGCAACAAAATCGTCTGGATTCCTTACAAAATCATTTTCGCCAGGTTTACCCCGATTATTACAAGTTAAAATACCAGAAGAATGATCTCAGCATAACTGAGATGCAAGCGTATCTAAGTGGTAGAAATCATGCTTTAATAAATTATATTTGGCACGACTCCTTGCTTTATGCTTTTGTCCTTACTAAGGGTCAGGTAATTGTAGAGAAAATTAAACCACCAAAGGAGCTGAGTTTGCGGATTCGCAATTTTCGACAAGTGATTCAAAATAATCAACAGGTGGCCACGGCAGAAGCCATTGAATCCTTTACTCAAGAAAGTAATGGGCTGTATCAAATCTTAGTAGGCCCAATAGAAAGACATCTAAGCAAGGACATTGATCATCTTACTGTGATACCTGATAGTTGGCTTTCCTGGGTGCCTTTCGAAATATTGATAAGTCAGCCATCTGAGTCAAGAGGCAGCTTCAGGGATTTGAATTATTTGATCCAGGATTTCACCATCAATTACGCCTATTCCGCAGATCTGTGGGCTTCAAAAAGGAAGGAAGCACTTAATTGGGAGCAACAATATACCGGGTTTGCACCAACCTATGCTCTGACTGCCCTACAGCAATCTCCAGAGCTATCTGGCTATGGGAACTACCGCAATGATCTTGGTCCTTTGCAATATGCTCCTGAGGAAATTGCTCAGACAAGTAGTTTCTTTGAAGGCCAGTTATTTCTTGATCGGGAAGCAAGTGAGCAGAAGTTTAAGTCTTTAGAAGGAAGCTCACAGATCCTACATTTGGCCATGCATGCATTGGTAGATGAAGAAAACCCCTGGAGGTCTAAGATGATCTTTAGCCAAAACTCAGATACCATTGAAGATGGGTTCCTACACGCATATGAGCTCTACAATTTACGGCTGAATGCAGAAATGGCGGTTTTGAGCGCCTGCAATACAGGTTTTGGGCCCTTGTCGAAGGGGGAAGGAGTGATGAGTCTATCTAGAGCTTTTTCGTATGCTGGTTGCCAAAGTATTGTTATGAGTTTGTGGCCGGCACAAGATAAGGCTACCACTGAGATCATGACTTTGTTTTATCAGGGTTTAGCAGATGGATTGAGTAAAGATCAGGCTCTGCGAACAGCCAAGTTGGATTATCTTGAAAATTCAGAGGATCTTTTTCTGCATCCCTTTTACTGGGCCAATTTTGTGGTTAGTGGAGACACCAGTGCTTTGACTGGAAAAACATCTTGGGGACTCTATAGTATAGGATTGCTAGGGATGATTTTGATAGGTTTGCTGATCTATATTTTAAAAAATAGATAGATGCTTTTGCTAAAAACCAAGCTTTTCCAGACCCTCCTGTACTTCCTCACTTGACATAAACAAATCCCACAACAATCCGCTTTGATGATTCTCTATCATCACTGGTATTGGGCCTTGATCAATAGCTAGGTACCTGGGCAGATACCAATTGTTCTCAAAACTGAAAGCATCATAAGGTCCGTATTTTCCAACTAGGCTATCGCGGGAAGGCGCGTACAAGAAACGCATCATTTGCAACGATTCTTCCGGTGTATAGGGATAAGATGATAAAGCCGCAGTTGGTGATACAACTCCAAGATCCTTTCCGGGCCGGTGCCCTGAATAGCCCTTCATTGAGTAGCTTGAAGTAAGCCCCCAACAATCGGAACCGTAGCCTTGATAGTTTTCAGGATTGTCCAGACAATATCTGTAATGGACTAAAGCGTGATTTTGATTGAGCTTCCAATAATCAGCATACTGATCTTTCAACCCTTTGGGATTTAAGCCCAAGTAGGAATAATGCGCCCAAAACAAGGGGCCAACTGGAGCATCGTCGTGTTCGTAGTGATTAAGCTCGAGGCCAAGGTCATAATATTGTTGGTCAGTTTTTATGGAGCCATTTTTAGCCCATCCTTTATGATAAACCTTCGGGTCAATGGCATGGGTAGGAGAAGCCGCAGCTAATACATACATGATCAAGCACTCGTTATACCCCCCTACTGGGAAATTCATTTCCCAACCAAAATTAGGAGACCAATGCCAATAGAGCACCTCTTCCCCTCCTTTGGTGTGCCAATCCCACTCAACCTCGCGCCAAAGGGTATCTATTTTGGCAGCTAATTGTCGTTCTGCCTCATTACCATCTTTAAAATATTGTCTTACGCAAAGCAACCCCTGAATGAGAAAAGCGGTTTCCACCAGATCTCCGCCGTCGTCTTTTTTGCTAAACGGTTTTACCTTTCCGGTTGTTCCCCAAATCCAGTGGGGCCAGACGCCATGAAAACGATCTGCAGTATCTAAAAAGTTTGCCACACGATTGAACCTGGCAAGTCCTTCTTCTCTAGCAATAAACCCTTTTTCTATACCTACCAAAATGGCCATCAAACCAAAACCTGTACCTCCCGTAGTTACTACATCTTGGTCATTCTGCGGATAGATATTATCAAGATGAATTCGCTCTCGGGCCATGCCGGAGTTGGGCTCGGCTCCTTCCCAAAAG